>JBFYYZ010000214.1:0-6680 GCA_041309745.1 Bacillota bacterium
ATACCGATACATAGTAGGTCTACTGACCTTCATAAGCCATGCAAATCCAGCTGCAGTAATCTCCCCATCTCTCCAGATCTTATAGTATTTATCAAAGCTTGGCGGTAACTGTCTTGTAGGCCTGCCAATCGGATTTCCTGATCTGGTACCGTATTTTTTAGCTTTCCTGATCCCTTCTTTAACCCTTTCAACAGTAAGCTCCCGCTCCATCTCTGCTACGGCGCCCAGGATCGTAAGCATAAACTTAAACATATTATTGCCGTTACCAGTGTTAAAACCTACTTTAATAAAATGAACTGTAACACCCATGTCCTTAAATTCCTGGACTATCTGTCTTAGATCATCAACGTTTCTACCCAACCTGGGTATACTTTCAACGTAAATCTGATCACCATTTTTTACAGCATCTCTTAGGTTATTAAGCTGGGGACGATCGGCCTTACTTCCAGATAGCTTATCGCAGAATTCATGATCGATCTGGATGTTTTTAAATGCTTCTTCCTGTCTTCTTAGGTCCTGTTTTTCTGTACTAACCCTTTTGTATGCAAATTTCATGGGGCCACCTCATGTGGCCTTAGACAATAACTCTGGATCAGAAAACCTGCAATAGTTTTTTTACACTTTTCCCAAATTAAGAATGCCTTAATACTTGACTTTTTTGAGGGTTGGATTTCTCACTTTTAGCGCTACATTAAGCTTTAGTTATTTTTTACACTACTAAACAATAAGTCGTCCGATCATCGCCGACCCTATTGCCCTCCTGCACCCCGCAATATTTTCAATTGCAGGAGTTTACTATTACGAGGTGGAAGAGATCCTTTCAAGTGGCCGGATATTTCCGGAATGGGCAGCCGGATAAAGCCGAAATATGCTGTTGCCTCAGGCTTTTCTTATTACCAGACCGGAAACGATCAGCCGGCGGTGGATTACTTTTGTGAAGCATTAGTTTTGAACCGGATAACGTCTACGCGCTAACTAACATCGGCGCCCTCTGAAATAAAACTGGCCAACCCGATCAGGCTTTGACCAACTACCAGAAAGCGCATAACCTGGACCTGGGCAAGCCAGATGTTCTGCTCGGCCTCGGCCAGGCTTACGAACTGAAGAAAAAATACGCGGAAGCAACTGGCTACTTGAACCAGGTGCGCAAAGCCGATGCTCCTGAACTGATTAAAGATAAGGCGATCGAGGGGCTGAACCGGATCGCCGTGGCCGAACTGAAAGCCAAAACACGAGAGTAAACAGCACTTGTAAAAGGCTTGGCGGAAAGGTTGACGTTGAGCCGTTTGCCATTCGAAGGGTGTCTCTATAAATAGCGTTTCAACCTCGGTTAATGAAGGTAAGCTTGAATAATATGGGTACAATTAGAAAGGTTATAAGACATATAAAGTGGGTGGCATTATGGTTTGGACTTTAACGAGCGAGGTTATACCGTTACTCATGAATAAGTTGTGGGTTATGGTTATTGCCTTTGCAACTATTTTGAACATGATCCTTTTTGGGGCAGCCTTTCTATTATTAATTTTGTTTTTAAAATACGTTACAAAAACGGGATCATTGTCGGTACAGTTTTGTGATATTGTTTTGTATACAAAAATGAGAGAATAGACTCCCTCCCCCTGCAGATACCCCAAAATCTATGAGGGAGGTATAGTTGTGTTTCAAAATGATTATATCTTGCGACAAATTGAAAATCTGTCGAAAGCGGTGGCAAACGTTTTTTTTCATAAGGCTTCCGACTCCGGCACATTAGAAATCCTTGATGAACATGGGCGCATTTCTGAAAGTGGAATATTGTATCACAGGTTGAAAACGCTGCTGCAAAATAAAAAAATCAATGAAGCTGAGAACCTGCTATTTAAAGAGGTTGAACAAAACTCGACGGCAGAGAACATGGTGGTAGCAGCTCGGTTTTATAAGGATTTACAGCAGTTAGATGACAAATCATTGCTCGATTGTGATTTCTCTCGACAAGAAATCATTGATGGGATTCAAGCTATTCGAAAAATTTTTAAGCAAGAGTGATTATCGGACCAGATCAAGGCTATCCGGACGGAGCAATAACCATAACAGAAGCGATTAAAATGGATATGGAGAAAAGAGGTTACTCGGAGCCGGATCTTGACGATGTCCCCTGGGAAAACTAATAGACTTATAAGCTTGCACCTCTGACCCCCGATCCCTCGGGGGTCTTTTTACTAGGATTAAAAACACTTACATGCAAGCAGTGTAACAATATGAGTGGCTCCATGATAGATGTTCATTTGGTTAATAAAATCAAAACAGATGAAGTGCTATCTGGGAAAAGTTCGAAACCTTTAAAACATTTTGAATTACAGGCTGGAGATGGTTTTTTTCGCGGAGATCTTTATGTGCAGGACATCGAAGGTAAAATGCATCTTTGAATCGTATGCAATCCCAACTTAGTCGACCCCCCCACTTGATATAGCAACTCACCTTTTTAAATTATCTGACCAGCCATATTTTTTGCTCCTCATTTTTAAATTGTTATATCCCACAGAAGTCCTGCACACAATCTGCACACAAACGGGGTTTGGACATTTCATCCAAACCCCGCAAACGCTTTAAAATATGGAGCCGGCAAGAGGACTTGAACCCCCAACATGCTGATTACGATTCAGCTGCTCTACCATTTGAGCTATGCCGGCCCGTTGCACTGATTATTATAGCGCAAATTGCAGGGCTGTTCAACAGACTTGAAGCAGTGGTTTTAGCTCAAACCCCGGTATCATTACGGTAATTGGAGGCCAGATTCAGGTAGCGGCGATACATGGCATCAACCAACGGGATCTGATCGGCTTCAAGGGTGCGCATAACCTTGGCGGGCGAGCCCATCACCAGGGAGCGAGGCGGGATGATTGTGTTTGGGGTAATCAGGCTACCGGCAGCCACCAGACTATCCCGGCCGATCACCGCACCATTTAAGATTACCGACCCCATACCGATCAAAGCGCCATCTTCGATGGTGCAGCCGTGCAGAACTACATTGTGGCCAATGGTTACCCGGCTGCCGATTATGGTCGGCATGCCTTCGTCCACATGAACGGTGACATTATCCTGCAGGTTGCTTTCCTCCCCAATCGAGATCTTGTCCAGATCACCGCGGGCGACGGCGCCGAACCAGAGGCTGCTACGGGCGCCAATTTTGACTCGTCCGATCACGAAAGTGCCGGGAGAAATAAAAACATCTTCACCCAGTTCCGGAGCAAAATTTTTGTAGGTTAGGACTGGCATAGTTTTAACCTCCTCACATAGGTTGCAGTCTGATGTCGCCCCAGGCGGCAATCTTGTCGCCGATAATCAGCAGGGCGCCGGTTAATCCTTTGACCTTCCGGGCAAAGGCGATTGCCTCGTGTAAATCTTCTTCGCCTCTTACCCGGTTACCGAGAGCAGTGGCTGCAGCATCAGCCAGCGGGACTGAGGGGGCAATAGCAATTGCCGCATCGGCGCAACCAAAACTGACCGAGGGGCCCACTGTGCCCGAGGAAGTGCAGATGCCAAGAGGGGTCTGGCCGGGATCTATTTGCAGGGCTAACTTGCCGCTTGAACTGGAGCTGCCGGCGAAGATCCCGACGGCAACTGGTTCATTAACCTTTAAAAAAATATCACCGCCGTTTTCGACGATGACCTCTTCCGCCGTCTCGAGCAAGTAAAGTCCGACCCGTTCGGCCACTATACCGGCCACCGCAGCCATGGGGCCGACCCCGGCATTATTGGCAGCCCGGACCATTTCGAGCATAATCGGCGGGGCATCGGGTTCAATTAAGCAGGGTTCAAGGGCCGCCTGCAGGTGGGGATTTGAGGCCAGATATTGTTCGAGGGGGCGGCGGATTTTCAGCACCGCCGCTTCGGTGGCGCTCACCAATTCATCACTGTAGCTTTGCGGGTTAATGGCAATCCACAGGTCTGTCTCCTTGACCTTCACGGTAAAGGAAACAAAGCGACCGCCGGGAACTTCCCGGCGGTAGATCCTGACACTGCTCTTCATCTGCCGTTGGCGTTCTCCGCCAGAGCTTCCATCGCCCGAGCCGGGCAGGCCCGCAGGCAGAGTTCGCAGATGATGCACTTATCTTCTTCAAAACGGACAGTCATCCCGGGGCGCTCAAAATTCAGGGCTCCGGTGGGACAGATCACGGTGCAGGCACCACAGTGGGTGCAGCGTTCTTCGCTCCAGCTAATCTGCTGTTCCAAATTAATGATCTTCAGTTCCTGCTTCTTCAGCCACTGCACGGCGCGGCGGTAATCGGCATCTTCACCGCTGAGCTCCATCATCAGGCGCCCTTCCTTGCGAGGGTTGATATCGGCCCGCAGGATATTAACCATAAGATTATAATCCTTGATCAGGTGATAGATAACCGGTTGCTCAACAACGTGGGGAGGAAAGCGCAAGACTATTTTCTGTTTGATCATCTCTAAGCCTCCCGCCCTTCGGGATCGCGATCCGGCATCGGTTTAAACTTTATGCCCGCCTCAACCGAAGGCAAGCCGGCTGAGGGTGCAGTGAGGCTAAAACTGCCTTTTCCGATCCAGACTTTCAGGGTGGCGGCAATTTCCCGCGCCCCGGCATAGCTGGAAAGTGAAGCAGTGGGCATCTGCTTGCCTTGTACCGTAATGGTGCCACTTCTCAATTCAGCATAGCTAACATGGCCCAGGTTGTCGCTCTCGCGGTTGGGATAAGCGCCGTAGTAATCAACAATCGGGGCCTGCAAATCGGCATCGCTTACGGCGCAGTAGCCCATGATCTCTTCGTTTAGGATCGGGATGGGCACCCCTAAGCCAACCTGCAGGGTTGCCCCGTAACCTAAGTAGCTTAAGCCCCTTAGCCAGCGGGGCTGCATCTGCTTTAAATCACCAATCAAGGCCAGCGTTGCGGCGGGATAGCAGGGTGTCCCGTTTTCCAATCTTTCAGCGGAGGGGTTGTGCTGAGTACCGTGCCAGGCCACGTAACCAACACCGCCGCCGAGGAAAATACGGGTGCCGATGCCGATCGTTTTCAGCAGCGGATCATTAAAGAGCGGGCTGAGCTGGCCGGCGGAGCTATAGTTGGCATTGCCCAGGTTCGGTTTTAGAATACCCATATAAGTGTAGATCGTCTTTTGCCCGAGGTTAACAGCCACGTTGTAGTTCTGGTAAGCGTTGCGCGGGTTGTAAAGGGTGGCTTCGTTGATTTCGTCGAGACGGAAGAGGGTTTCATATTTCTTGCGGGGGTAACAGTCTGTGCCGTAGGCCCTAGCCTCCAGGTGGACATCTTTGCCGGCCACCAGGTCTTCGATCACGTGCCCGCCGCCGTAGCTGAATTCGCCGGGATAGTTGCGGTTGGCGGGATCATTTTTTGGCAGGGCGGTAGCCCCGATATAGAGGTCGACGGCAGCAATACCACTATAGGCCTCAACGCCGTTTAAAGATACTTCGTTCAACTTGATCCGGGGCTTGGGATGACCGACATTTAAGAACGCGCCGGAGGAACACATCGGGCCGAAGGTACCGGTGGTGACCACATCAACCATACGGGCAGCCTCTTCAAGACCTTTTTCCTTGACCACGGCGATTATTTCTTCGGCCGTAAAGACCACTGCCTTGCCGGCCTTGATTTTTTCGTTTATTTCTTCGATTGTGCGGTTAACTTTCAACTGGCCGCCTCCTTTGGTGGTTGCTAGTAGTAGGGGGTGTTTCTCTTTAAATGAGTTATTGGCGATTTTCTCACCCCCACCCCGCCCCTCCCCCCTCAAGAGGGAGGGAGTTGTTGTGTCCCCTTAAAGGGGGGAAGTTGCTGATTCTTTTCTAAACAGGAAGATTATCTATGCAAACTGCTTACTTCGAAGCTATTAGGGCAGCGAGGTCGACGACGCGGCTGGAGTAAGCCCACTCGTTATCGTACCAGCCCAGCACCCGGGCCATGTTGCCGCCAATTACCATAGTCGAAAGGCCATCAACCACCGCTGAGTAGGGGTTGCCTTTAAAGTCGGAAGATACCAGCGGTAAGTCGCTGAAAGCGAAATATTTTGAACCGGAGGCTTCTTTTTTCAGGGCCTCGTTCACCAGTTCCACGGTTACATCTTTTTCCAGCACAACGACAAAGTCTACCAGCGATACAGTCGGGACCGGCACCCTGATTGACAAACCGTCAATTTTACCTTTTAACTCTGGGAGTACCTCGCCGACTGACTTTGCCGCCCCGGTTGAGGTAGGGATCATCGACAACGCCGCCGCCCTGGACCGCCTTAAATCGGAGTGGGGGAAATCGAGCAGCTGTTGATCGTTGGTATAGGCGTGGGTGGTGTTCATCAACCCTTTAACAATACCAAAATTTTCATGCAGCACCTTGGCAATCGGCGCCAGGGCGTTGGTGGTGCAGGAAGCGTTGGAGATGATAATGTGCTTCGCCGGATCGTAGAGATGATCGTTTACACCAAGAACCATCATAATATCTGCCTCGCCAGGCGCGGTGATAATAACGCGCTTAGCCCCGGCGCTTAAGTGGGCTGAAGCCGTGGCCTTGGTGCGGAAAATTCCCGTTGACTCCACAACCAGATCAACTCAGGCCTCTTTCCAGGGTATTTTCGCCGGCTCGCGCTCCGAGGTAACCCGGATTCTCTCTCCGTTAATCATAAAGCCTTCGTCATCACCCTGAATATCGGCATCGAGTATGCCAAATGTAG
>JBFYYZ010000215.1:0-16031 GCA_041309745.1 Bacillota bacterium
GTTGGAAAAAAGCGGTTATTACTTTGGCCGATGGCAGCAAACCGATTGAGCTGTTTGAAAGCCGCTAAGAGAAGGAGGGAGTACTAAATGGCAGTTAAAAGATTTAAACCTACTTCGCCGGGGCGGCGTTTTGCCACCGTGTCCACTTTTGAAGAGATAACCAAGACGGAGCCGGAAAAATCGCTTCTGGCCCCCTTAAGCAAAAAAGCCGGTCGTAACAGTTACGGTAGAATTACTGTTCGCCACCAGGGTGGAGGACACAAGCGTGCTTACCGGATTATCGATTTTAAGCGGAACAAAGACGATGTTTTGGCCAAGGTAGCCGGCATTGAATACGACCCGAACCGCACGGCAAACATTGCTCTGTTGCATTATACCGATGGTGAAAAGCGTTATATCCTGGCGCCGCTGGGTTTGCGTGTCGGTCAGACAGTTGTCTCCGGGCTCAAAGTTGAAGTAAGGCCGGGTAATGCTATGCCGATGCGTTCAATACCGACGGGCACCTTTGTGCACAATATTGAAATGAAAATCGGTCACGGCGGGCAGCTGGCCCGTTCAGCGGGAACCGCAGCTCAGCTCGCAGCCAAGGAAGGCGATAAAGCGTTTATCCGTCTCCCTTCCGGCGAACTGCGCCTGGTACCGATTGACTGTCGGGCCACAATAGGCCAGATTGGCAACATCGAGCACGAAAACCTGACTATCGGCAAGGCCGGACGTAGTCGCTGGCTGGGCCGCCGGCCCACAGTGCGTGGTTCGGTAATGAACCCCTGCGATCACCCCCACGGCGGTGGTGAAGGCAGGGCACCGATCGGCCTCAAAAGACCGGTTACCCCTTGGGGCAAACCGACACTCGGGTACAAAACCCGGAAGAAGAATAAAGCTTCGGATAAGATGATTGTCCGCCGCCGCAAGAAGTAGCCGGAACAGGGAACGGTTTTGCCTGGTTAGGCAGCCAATCCTGACTCCGACTGAAAGGGAGGTAGTAATAAATTGTCGCGTTCACTGAAAAAGGGCCCTTATGTTGAGGCCAGCTTGATGAAAAAAATTGAGCAGATGAACGAAAAGGGAGATAAAAAGGTTATTAAGACCTGGTCCCGCCGTTCGACCATCTTTCCCGATATGGTTGGTCATACCATTGCCGTTCATGACGGCCGCCGGCATGTCCCTATTTACATCAGCGAAGACATGGTAGGGCATAAACTGGGAGAGTTTGCTCCGACCCGAACCTTCAGGGGGCATGGACACCATACCGAGCGCTCTACCTCTTTGAAGTAGAGCTTAAGGAGTAAGGAGGCACGATATTAATGGAAGCAAGAGCACAAGCACGCTACGTGCGTCTGGCGCCGCGGAAAGCGAGAGACGTAGTGAATTTAATCCGCAACAAGAATGTTGATGAAGCGATCAGCATTCTGCGCTACACTCCGCGCGGCGCCTCGGTAATTGTGGCAAAAGTGGTTAAGTCAGCAGCAGCCAATGCTGAGAATAACCTTGAAATGAAACGCGGCCTCTTATATATTGATCAGGCTTATGTCGATGAGGGGCCAACCTTGAAGCGCGTTCAACCGCGGGCCAGGGGCAGGCGTTTCCTGATTTTAAAACGGACCAGCCATATTACGGTTGTAGTCAAAGAGAGAAAGGGGGTCTAGTTGTGGGACAAAAAGTCAGCCCCATCGGATTTCGGATTGGTGTAATCCGCGACTGGGATGCTCGTTGGTTTGCCGGTAAAAACTACAAAGATCTGCTGCACGAAGATCTGAAAATTAGAGATTACCTCCAGAAGAACCTGGCTATTGCCTCTGTGTCGCGGATCGAGATCGAGCGTGCGGCTAATAACTTGCGCATCCACATCCACACGGCTAAGCCGGGTATGGTGATCGGCCGCGGTGGTACCGGTGTTGAAAATTTGCGTAAAACGCTTGAAGAGATGACTGGAAAAAAAGTGCACCTAAATATTATTGAAATAAAAAAACCCGAACTCGACGCGTTCCTGGTTGCCGAAAGCGTTGCCTTGCAGCTTGAAAGGCGTATTGCCTTCAGAAGGGCAATGAAGCAGGCAGTTTTTCGCACCATGCGCAACTGAGCAAAGGGGATTAAAATTGCCTGTAGCGGTAGACTGGGTGGTTCTGAGATGGCCCGGAACGAAACTTATAACGAAGGAACCGTGCCACTGCAGACTTTACGAGCCGATATCGACTACGGTTTTGCGGAAGCGAAAACCACATATGGCAGAATCGGTGTGAAGGTTTGGATTTATAAGGGTGAAATATTGCCTTCCAAACCCGTTAAAGATCAACCTGCGAAGGAGGTAGAAGTAGATGTTAATGCCTAAGCGGGTTAAGTTTCGCCGCCAGCATCGCGGCCGGATGAAAGGCAAAGCGAAGGGCGGCACAGTAGTGCAGTTTGGAGAATTCGGCATGATGGCCTTAGAGCCTTCATGGATTAGCAGCCAGCAGATCGAGGCAGCCCGGGTCGCCATGACCAGGTTTATTAAAAGGGGCGGTAAAGTATGGATTCGGATTTTCCCCGATAAACCGGTAACCGAAAAGCCTGCCGAAACCAGGATGGGTAAAGGCAAAGGCTCGCCGGAATACTGGGTAGCCGTGGTCAAGCCGGGCCGGATCATGTTTGAACTGGCCGGAGTAAATGAAGAGACCGCCAAAGAGGCACTGCGTCTGGCAGCCAACAAACTGCCGATCAAGACCAAGTTTGTGAAAAGAACTGAAGCGGGTGGTGTATCTGAATGAAAATAACAGAGGT
Source organism: Bacillota bacterium (assembly GCA_041309745.1). Taxonomy (GTDB): domain Bacteria; phylum Bacillota; class Dethiobacteria; order DTU022; family DTU022; genus UBA993. The sequence continues at coordinate 2,758 of JBFYYZ010000215.1, forward strand.
TCGTGAACTCAATGAACAGGAATTGGAAGAAAAGGCTAAAGCCCTGAAAGAGGAGCTTTTCAACCTGCGCTTCCAGGAAGCCACCGGTCAGTTGGAAAACGTAATGCGTATTAAAGAGGTCCGCCGCGGTATTGCCCGGGTAAAAACCGTGCTCAGGGAACGGGCCCTTAGCTGAACCTGAAGATGAAGGGAGGCCCAACGGTTTGGAAACTGTAAAAAGTAAAGTTAAGAGCGGCAAGGTGGTCAGCGACAAGATGGATAAGACCAGGGTGGTTCTGATTGAAAGAACAACCAAGCATCCACTCTATGGCAAGATAATCCGCCGGTCAAAGAAGTATAAATTTCATGATGAAAACAATGAATCCCGAATAGGAGATATCGTAAAAATCATGGAAACCAGGCCGCTAAGCAAGGATAAAAGGTGGCGCCTGGTGGAGATTGTTCAGCGGTCGCAGCTGTAGATTCTCTTTCCGGATAGCCTGCCGGATGGGGAATGAAAGGAGAGGCAAAGATGATTCAAAGCGAGACAATCTTAAATGTAGCTGACAACTCGGGAGCCAAGAAGATCCTCTGTATTAGAGTCTTAGGCGGATCGAAGCGCAAATCAGGCCGCATCGGTGATTTAATTGTTGCTACGGTTAAAGAAGCTACCCCGGGCGGAGTTGTTAAAAAAGGAGAAGTGGTCAGAGCTGTTATTGTGCGTACCAAGAGCCGGCTTAACCGCAGGGATGGCTCGCACATCCACTTCGACGATAATGCGGCAGTGATCATTAATGAACAGAATAATCCGCGCGGGACCCGTATCTTCGGACCCGTAGCCCGTGAGTTGAGGGAAAAAGAATTTATGAAAATCGTCTCTCTTGCTCCGGAAGTGATTTAGAGGTTCATTTTGGAGGTGGCAAAGAACCGGTGGAAGTGAAAAAAACGTCTGTACGCCGGGGAGACAAGGTTTTAGTGCTCTCCGGGAAAGATAAAGGTAAAAAAGGCAAGGTGATCGCCACTTTTCCCCGATTAGGTCGGGTTAAGGTGGAAGGCATTAACATGATGAAAAAGCACGCCAAGCCAACCCGCAAGGTCCCACAGGGTGGAATCAGGGAGATGGAAGCGGCTTTTCCGGCATCAAAGGTGATGGTAATCTGCCCGGCTTGCAGCAAACCGTCACGGATAGCCAAGAAAGTTCTTCCTGATGAGAGCCGGGTTCGCATCTGTCGGAAGTGCGGCGAATCGCTGGATAAGTAAGGAGGGTTAAAGCAAAGAAGATGTCACGAATGAAACAGAAATATCTTGAAGAAGTAAGACCCGCCCTTGTCAAGCGGTTTGCCTACAAGAGCATTTTGCAGGCTCCGCGCATTGAGAAAGTTGTAATTAATATGGGGCTGGGCGAGGGAAAAGAAAACCCGAAAATACTGGATGCAGCGGTAAATGACCTTTCAATTATAGCCGGACAGAAACCGGTTATAACCAGGGCCCGCCGTTCGGTAGCCAGTTTTAAGGTCCGCGAAGGGATGCCGATTGGCAGCAAGCTAACCTTGCGCGGGATTCGGATGTATGACTTCCTGGACAAATTTTTCAATATTGCCTTGCCCAGGGTCAGGGATTTCCGGGGCATATCGCCCCACTCGTTTGACGGCCGTGGTAACTTTACTATCGGCATCAAGGAACAGTTGATTTTTCCCGAAATTGAATACAGTCAAGTGGAAAAAGTTCTGGGCATGGACATCACGATTGTGACCACTGCCGGAACTGATGAAGAAGCCCGCGAACTTCTGACCCTGATGGGATTGCCCTTTAAAACGGCTTAAGCAGAAGCGATCGCGCAAGTTTAAGGAGGGAAAGGATGGCTAAGAAATCGTTAATTGCCAAGGCCAAGAGAGAGCCAAAATTCTCAGTCCGCCATTATAATCGCTGCCATATCTGCGGCCGACCGAGGGCTTATTTACGCAAATTCGGCCTGTGCCGCCTTTGCTTTCGTCATCTGGCCAACGCGGGAAAAATACCTGGAATCAAAAAAGCCAGCTGGTAGGATGATGAAAGAACGAGAGGAGGTTGTGATTGCCAATGATGACAGATCCGATTGCCGATATGCTGACAAGAGTGCGTAATGCTAACATCGTCAGGCATAAATCAGTTGAAATCCCTGCTTCGAACGTCAAGCGTTCAATCGCGGCGATCATGAAGCAGGAAGGGTTCATCAAGGATTACGAGCTGATCAAAGATAACAAGCAGGGTATTTTACGCCTGCACTTAAAATACGGGCCGAACCAGGAACGAATTATCAGCGGCCTGAAGCGGATCAGCAAACCCGGTTTACGGGTTTACGTAAAGAAAGATGAACTACCTAAGGTTCTTGGAGGTTTGGGAATAGCTGTTCTTTCGACCTCACAGGGACTGATGAGCGATCGCCAGGCCCGTGAAACGGGCAGCGGCGGAGAAGTTATATGCTATATCTGGTAGCTTAGCGAGGAGGTTTACCGATGTCTCGAACCGGTAGAAAACCGGTCATCCTGCCCGACAAAGTCGATGTGCAGATTGACGGTTATAATATCACGGTTAAAGGCCCCAAGGGGCAGCTTTCGCGGGAGTTACCGCGAGAAATGATTATCGAACGGGAAGATAGCCAGATTCTGGTAAAAAGGCCGACTGACAGCCCCCAGCATCGGGCACTGCACGGTTTGACCCGTACCCTGATCGACAACATGGTTGTCGGCGTTACCGAAGGTTACAGCCGCAACCTTGAACTGGTCGGAGTCGGTTATAAGGCCGCCCTACAGGGCAAGAAACTGGTTCTCAACGTGGGCTATTCACACCCGGTGGAATTTGATCCCGGAATCGATATGGAGATTGAAGTGCCCAGCCCGACCAAGATTGTGGTCAGGGGTATTGATAAGCAAAAAGTGGGAAATCTTGCTGCGGTGATCCGCAGAACTTTCCCGCCGGAACCCTACAAGGGCAAGGGTGTCCGTTATGAAGGCGAAAAAGTTCGCCAGAAAGTCGGTAAAGCCGGCAAATAAGTCGCCTGGAGGTGCATACAATTGCAGAAGGCAAATTTACGTTTTATCAGCCGGAAAAAGCGTCAGCAACGGGTTCGCAACAAGATCAGCGGCACCGCGGAACGCCCTCGGCTTAACGTGTTTCGCAGTAGCAAGCATATTTATGCTCAGTTGATAGATGATCATTCCGGAAACACCCTGGCTGCTGCCTCCAGCCTTGAGTCGGCATTGCGTGCTGACCATCCCAATGGGGGCAATAAGGAAGCCGCAAAAAACGTCGGGGCTCTCCTGGCCCGTCGCGCAGTCGACAAGGGGATTAAAGAGGTTGTCTTTGACCGTGGTGGCTACCTTTATCACGGCCGGGTCAAAGAACTGGCAGAAGGAGCCCGTGAGAACGGGTTAATCTTTTAGAAAGGGGGAATGGCAAGGGTGTCAAAGATTGAACCATCACAGGAGTTAGTTGAAAAAGTAGTGCAGGTTAACCGTGTAGCCAAGGTTGTTAAAGGTGGACGCCGTTTCAGCTTTAACGCTCTCGTCGTTGTCGGCGATCAGAATGGCGTCGTTGGCTCCGGCATGGGCAAGGCGGGTGAAGTACCGGAAGCAATCCGTAAAGGGATTGAAGAAGCGAAGAAGAACCTGATCCGCGTTCCCATGGCCGGAACCACCATTACCCACCCGATAATTGGGCGCTTTGGTGCAGGCCGGGTCATGCTCAAACCTGCTTCAGAAGGTACCGGTGTAATCGCCGGCGGTCCGGTGCGTGCCGTACTGGAGCTGGCCGGAGTCAGGGATATCCTAACCAAATCTCTCGGCTCATCAAACGCAATCAATATCGTCGGAGCAACAATTGAAGGTTTGAAATCGCTAAAACGGGTAGAAGAAGTAAGCGCGGTGCGCGGCATTGAAATTGAAAAGCTGCTCGGTTAAGGAGAATTAGAGCTATGACAAAGAAATTATCAATTACCCTTGTACGCAGTCCGCTGGCCTGTAAACCAAGTCACCGCCGGACAGTTAAGGCGCTGGGTTTAAGGAAGATCGGCCAGACAGTAATTCACGATGCTACGGATCCGATCAGGGGAATGGCCAAGACTATAGATTATCTGGTAACGGTTGAGGAGAGCAAGTAATATGAAGAGTGGCATTATGGGAGGTGTAGCCGATGCGTTTACACGAATTAAGGCCTCCTAAGGGAGCCAGTAAAGCGGCTAAGCGTAAAGGAAGAGGAATGGCTTCGGGGCTGGGTAAAACAGCCGGCCGTGGTCAGAAAGGGCAGAAATCACGGACCGGTTCAGGCATTCGCCGCGGGTTTGAAGGTGGACAGATGCCTTATTTCCAGCGCCTGCCGAAGCGCGGATTTACCAATATCTTTAAACAGAAATGGAATATTGTTAATGTCAGCGACCTGGTTGTATTTGATCGGGGCTCTGTTATTACCCAGGGAATGCTTCATGAAGCAGGTCTGATCAGAAATTTAAACGATCCGCTGAAAGTCTTGGGTAACGGTGAGCTGGATCGCAAACTGGAAGTCCGGGCCAACCGTTTTAGCAAGCAGGCCCTGGAGAAGATTGAAGCAGCAGGCGGGAAGGCAGAGGTGATCTAAGTTGCTGGAAACAGTACGCACTGCATGGCGCATTAAAGAACTAAGACAGCGTATCCTTTTTACCCTGGCCATGTTCGTGGTTTTCCGGGTTGGTTCGGCGATCCCTGTTCCGGGAGTTGATGCATCCCGCCTGGCAGAATTTTTCCAGTCGGATACGATTTTCGGTTTTGTTAACATTATCGGTGGTGGAAACCTGGAAAACTTCACGATCTTTGCATTGGGGATTATGCCGTACATTAACGCTTCCATTATCATGAACCTGTTGACTATCGTTATCCCCAAGTTGAAAGAGTGGAGCCAGGAAGGACCGGAAGGCCGCAAGAAAATTTCTCAGATTACCCGCTATGGCACCGTTGTGATTGCGGTGATCCAGGCGCTTGGTCTATCGACATTAATTGCCGGAGATGCAGTTGTTGACAGAACAGTTCTGTCTTATGTAACGATTATTATCTCCATGACTGCCGGAACCGCCTTCCTGATGTGGATGGGTGAACTGATTACTGAAAAGGGGATCGGCAACGGTATCTCGCTGATCATTTTTGCCGGGATCGTAGCCGGTTTTCCGATTGGAGTGGCGTTGGCAGCTGAACAGCTGCGCATCGGTCAGATCAATATGCTGGTCGTTGGGATTGTCATCCTGGTGCTATTAGGACTTATTGTGGGGATTATCGGTCTCGACCAGGGGCAGCGCCGGATTAATGTGCAGTATAGCAAGCGCGTGGTTGGCCGCAAGATGTACGGCGGTCAGGCAACACATATTCCAATGAAAGTTAACCAGGCTGGTGTTATCCCGGTGATTTTCGCTTCGGTGCTGTTAAGTTTTCCGCAGACTCTGGTCAGTTTTATTCAGCATCCGCTTGCGCAAAGTTTTGCTGACATGCTTAGATGGGGCAGCACCCTGAACCTGGTTTTATATATTATCCTGATAGTACTTTTTACCTATTTTTATACTGCAGTTCAGTTCGACCCCTTCCAGGTGGCCAGCAATATCAAGAAATACGGCGGATTTATTCCGGGCTTGCGTCCGGGGCGCCCAACTGCCGAGTACCTGGCCCGGGTAACTTCGCGATTGACAACTGCCGGCGCTTTTTCGCTGGCCTTTATCGCGGTTTTCCCGATCATCATGGAAAGGATAACCGGTATGAATATCGTTTTCGGCGGGACCGGTCTGATCATCGTGGTCGGTGTGGTTCTTGAGACCTTCAAACAGATCGAGAGCCATATGCTGATGCGCAGTTATCGTGGTTTTATGAAATAGAGAGTACTTATGATTAAGTTAAAATCGAAACGGGAAATCAATTTGATGCGGGAACCGGGCCAGATTGTGGCCTCGGCGCTGGCAGAGCTCGAAAAAGCGATCAAAGTTGGCATTACCACCGCAATGCTGGATAAGATCGCAGAAAAAGAGATCCGCAGGCACAAGGCAGAGCCGGCGTTTCTCGGTTATCACAATTTCCCGGCATCGATTTGCACCTCCATCAATGAACAGGTGGTGCATGGTATCCCCGGGTTGCGCCGGCTTGAAGAGGGCGATATAATCAGCATTGACGTCGGTGTTCGTCTTAAAGGCTATTACGGCGATGCTGCCGCCACTTTTCCGGTTGGCAAAATTGATCAAAAAGCCCGGAAATTGATAGATGTAACCAGAACCTCTTTGCAGAAGGCAATCGAGGCGATGCACTCCGGTGCCAGGCTTTCCGACCTCTCTCATGCGGTTCAGGCTTACGTGGAGAAGAACTCCTTTGCAGTAGTTCGTAACTACGTCGGCCACGGGATCGGCCAGGAGATGCACGAAGAGCCGCAGGTGCCGAATTTCGGACTGCCGGGTCGCGGCCCCGCATTGCAGCCCGGGATAGTGCTTGCGATCGAGCCGATGGTTAACATCGGTACCTGGGAAGTACAGGTGCTGGAAGATCAGTGGACAGTTGTGACTGCCGATGGTAGCCTTTCCGCTCATTTTGAGCATACCGTGGCACTCGGTGAAAACGGACCCGAAATACTGACCTCTTTCAACCTTGATTAAAGGGGGCGAAGTAGTGGTTGAGCTAAAACCGGGACAGCTGGTCCGTTCTCTGGCCGGCCGGGACAAAGGTAAACACTACCTGGTCCTGCAGGAGATCGATCAAAGGACTGTTCTTCTGGTTGATGGGTACAGTAGGCCCCTGGCCAAACCGAAGAAGAAAAATAAGGCTCACCTACAGCACTATGATCGCAGAGCCGATCTGGGAGAGCCCGACGGAGCGGATAAACTTTGTGACAGCCGGTTAATCCGCCTGATTAAAGAGTTGGCTCCGGTTGAAGGAACTCCCGACGAGGAGGTTTAAGGTGAAATGAGCAAAAAAAAAGATGTCGTAGAAGTTGAAGGCACGGTTGTAGAACCGCTACCGAATGCCATGTTCAGGGTTGAGCTGAAAAATGGTCATAAGGTGTTGGCACATGTTTCGGGAAAAATAAGGATGAACTTCATCCGCATTTTACCGGGTGACCGTGTCTTGGTAGAATTATCGCCTTACGATTTAACTCGGGGGCGCATTACCTATCGTTACAAGTAAGGAGGCTGAACAGTTATGAAGGTGAGGCCCTCAGTAAAAAAAATGTGTGAGAAGTGTAAAATCATCCGGCGTAAAGGCAGAGTTGTCATTATTTGCCAGAACCCGAAGCACAAGCAACGCCAGGGTTAAAGCCGGAGAGGGTATTAAATTTAAGGAGGTGTTACTCGATTGGCCAGGATTGCAGGTGTAGATTTACCGCGTGACAAACGAGTTGAAGTTGCGCTGACCTATATTTATGGTATCGGTGGTAACCGGGCGCAAGATGTTCTTGAGCATACCGGGGTAAACCCCGATACGCGGGTAAAGGATCTTACTGAAGATGAGCTGGGCCGCCTACGCGAATATATCGACAAGAATTATGCTGTCGAAGGCGATTTAAGGCGGGAGGTTGCCCTTAATATCAAGCGCTTAGTTGAAATAGGTTGCTATCGCGGCATCAGACACCGCCGCGGGATGCCGGTTCGGGGGCAGAAGACGAAGAACAACGCTCGCACCCGAAAAGGACCACGCAAGACGGTCGGTATCCGTCGCAAGAGCTAAGCAATCGCTAAGAAGGGAGGAAATGTTAAAAATTGGTCAAGAAAAAGGTTACCCGCACCAAGCGGCGTGAAAGAAAGAATATCGAACGCGGCGTTGCGCATATCAAGTCGACCTTTAATAATACTTTCATCAGTATTACCGATTTGGACGGTAATGCCATATCCTGGTCCAGTGCCGGCAATGTGGGATACAAAGGTTCCCGCAAGTCAACTCCCTTTGCCGCTCAGCTGGCTGCCGAAGCAGCCGCCAAGGTGGCTATGGAGCACGGCATGAGGCATGTTGAAGTATTCGTAAAAGGACCGGGAGCAGGTCGCGAGGCGGCGATTCGCTCACTGCAGGCCACCGGCTTAGAGGTTAATGCTATTAAAGACGTTACGCCAATACCGCATAATGGTTGCCGCCCACCTAAGAGGCGGAGAGTTTAATTATTAAATTTTAAGGAGGTGTAACATTAAGCTAAAATGGGACGCCACACTGAAGCAGTTTGTCGTTTATGCCGCAGAGAAAAAGATAAGCTATACCTGAAAGGGGATCGCTGTTTTACCGATAAATGTGCCGTAGTTCGCCATGCCTACCCGCCCGGAGAGCACGGCCAGGGACGCCAGAAGTTTTCCGAGTACGGGCAGCAGCTTCGTGAGAAGCAAAAAGCCCGCAGGATCTATGGGGTCTTTGAAAGGCAGTTTCGCCGTTACTTTAAAGAGGCTGATCGTCGCCGGGGAGTAACCGGTGAGATTTTGTTGCAGTTGTTAGAGAGCCGTTTGGACAGCGTCGTTTACCGCATGGGCCTGGCTCGGTCACGTACTGAAGCAAGACAGCTGATTAATCACGGACATTTTCAAGTTAACGGACGCAGGGTTGATATACCATCCTTCCTGACCAGGATTGGCGATGAAGTTGCCGTACGCGAGAAAAGCAGAAGCAAGCCTGTTTTTAAGCAGATCATCGAGGAGCGTGACCAGCACACAGTAGTAGACTGGCTGGAAGCCGATCGTGAAAAACTGCAGGGTAAGGTGATCAGGATTCCACAGCGCGAAGAAATTGATGTGCCGGTTACCGAGCACCTGATCGTTGAACTTTATTCCCGCTAAGTAATTTGTTAACCCTCAATACATTAAGCGAGGAGGGTATATTGAGAAAACTATGATCGAAATTGAAAAGCCGAAGATTGAATTGGAAGAGAAGGACGAGCAGAATAATTACGGACGGTTTGTCGTTGAGCCACTGGAAAGAGGTTATGGGACAACGCTTGGTAATGCCCTGCGCCGGATCCTGCTTTCATCTTTACCGGGCGCGGCAATAACCAACGTTAAGTTTGACGGAGCGCTGCATGAATTTTCCAACCTGCCGGGCGTGCTCGAAGACACGATTGAAATTATCCTGAATCTGAAGGCAATTTCGTTAAAAATTCACAGCGACGACCCCCAGACCCTGGTTATTGAAATTGATAGGGCTGGGGCGATTAAAGCCAAAGATATTAAAGCGCCTTCTGATGTGGAAATATTAAATGAGGAGCAACATATTTGTACCCTGGAGGAAAACGGCCGTCTCTATATGGAGATGACTGCCGTTAACGGGCGCGGATATGTGCCGGCGGAGCGCAATAAGCTGCCGCAGCAGCCGATCGGTGTAATCCCCGTTGATTCGATGTTTTCACCGATACGTAAAGTCAATTACCGGGTTGAAAACACCCGGGTTGGCATGAAAACTGATTATGACAAATTAACCATCGAAGTATGGACCGATGGCAGCATCAGACCGGATGAAGCGATCAGTCTGTCAGCAAAAATATTGAGCACTCACATCGCGCTCTTCGTTAACCTGACAGAACAGGTTGATGATGTGGAAATTGCCTCCGATCGCCACGAAGAAGATCGTGAAAGGATTATGGATTTGACCATAGAAGAACTTGATCTGTCAGTCCGTTCATACAACTGCCTGAAAAGGGCAGGTATAAACACCGTTGGGGAACTCGTTCGCAAAACAGACGATGAGATGATGAAGGTACGCAACCTGGGCAAGAAATCGCTGGAAGAAGTTGAACATAAGCTGCTAGATTTGGGCTTCAGTTTCAACAAGAGCGGAGAGTAAGCCTGCAAGGAGGATTAATAATTATGCCATACCAGAAGCTGAGTCGAAAAAGCGGCCCCAGGCGAGCCCTGTTGCGCGGCTTGGTTACTTCTTTTCTAAAGGCGGGCAAGATCGAGACAACAGCCGCCAGGGCTGCAGCGATCAGGCCGATTGCTGAAAAGATGGTGACCCTGGCCAAGAAAGGCGACCTGCATTCGCGGCGCCAGGCTTTGGCTTATCTGCTTGACGAAGACGTTGTGACCAAGCTTTTTGAAAAGATCGGCCCCAAGCTGGAAGGACGCGAAGGTGGCTATACCCGCACCGTGCCGATTGGACCGCGCAGGGGTGACAGCGCCCCGATGGTAATCCTGGAACTGTTGTCTGAGTAAAAAGATGGCGGTTTTAAAAGCTGAAACAATTATTGAAGCGAAAGCGCTTTATTACAGCTACGCAGGTGAAGGAGAAGATAGTTCACCTGCGTTGAACGGTGTCGATCTAATGATAGACCAGGGTGAATACCTGGCTCTGCTTGGCGCTAACGGTTCCGGAAAAACTACATTACTCAAACTTTTAAATGCCCTGCTGATGCCCTCGCAAGGAGAGGTTTTAGTTAAGGGCATTTCTACCGTTGAGGCACAGCAGCTGGAGCTGGTTCGTCAGACCTGTGGCATGATCTTTCAGAACCCCGATAATCAAATAGTGGCCACAACCGTTGAAGAGGATATTGCTTTCGGTCTGGAAAATCTGGCCCTGCCCTCAAAGGAGATCCGCCGCCGAGTAGACGCTGTGGCAAAAAGGCTTGGCCTGACCCACCTGCTGCAGCATCCACCGCACCTTTTATCGGGTGGGGAGAAACAGCGTACTGCGATAGCCGGAATACTGGCTATGCAGCCAGCCTGCATCTTGATGGATGAACCGACGGCGATGCTGGACCCGGCCGGGCGGTTTGAGGTTTTAAAGACAGTTAAAGATCTCAACAAAGTCGAATCGCTGGCTGTTGTCCATGTAACCCACGATCCTGCCGAAGCGGTGGAAGCAGACCGCATCGTTGTCCTCGAGCGAGGCAGGATTGTCGCTGATGGTAAACCGGAAGAGATTCTGACCGACCTGAAGCTGTTGCACAAGCTTGGTCTACAGGGAACAGTTGCGGCAGAGCTGGCCGATCTGCTCAGGCAGGAGGGCTTAAATCTGCCTGCAGCAATTATGCTTAACCGGGAGTTGGTTGAAAGCCTGTGTTCATCGGAACAGATAAGCTAACCCATACTTATATGCCGGGGACGCCCTTCGCCTCTGATGCTTTGAAGAGTATAACTTTTAGCCTTGAGCAGGGTAGCTTTACGCTGCTCATCGGGTCGAGCGGCTCGGGGAAAACCACGCTAATCCAGCACTTAAATGGTCTGCTTAAACCCACTTCCGGCAAAGTCTATTTTGACGGAAAGAGCATTGGGCCGGATAAATCTGCCCTGCTTTCCGTAAGGCGAAGGATTGGCCTGGTCTTCCAGATGCCGGAAGACCAGTTTTTTTCTGAGACAGTATTTGACGAGATCGCTTATGCTCCAAGAAACCTGGGGCTAACTGAAAATAAAGTTGAAGAGAACGTTATCAAGGCCGTTGAGCGGGTGGGCCTGGGGCATAAAGACTTGCTCGATCGCCATCCCTTTCAACTGAGTGCCGGGCAAAAAAGACTGGTTGCTTTTGCCGCGGTGCTTTCGATTGAACCTGAAGTGCTGATCTTGGACGAACCGGCAGCCAGCCTCGATCCGGCGGGAAAACGAATGCTCTTTGACCTGCTCTCCAGATTAAATCGCACCGAGAAGATCACCGTTCTGGTTTCAACGCATCACCTGGATGAAATTGCTGCATTGGCTGATAATCTGGTGGTGTTAAACGAAGGCAGGCTTAAGATGGCTGGCGAAGCGAAGGAGATCCTGGCCAGACGCACTGAATTGCAGGACTTGGGGCTTGCCCTGCCCCAGGTGACAGAGATTATAGATGAACTGGCAGTCCGGGGTTTGCCGGTTAGCACCGATATCTATTCTTTGTCGGCAGCGTGCAAGGAGATTATCAGGCTGAAAAGGGCTGATCAAGAATGAGCCGCAGTATAACCCTCGGTCACTACCTGCCGGGTAATTCGGTAATTCATCAGATGAATCCGCGCATTAAGGTCCCGGTTTTGATCATCATCCTGGCGATGCTCTTTGCCTTTAAATCTATCCCGGGTTTACTAGCGATGTTGATTGCCGTTCTCCTGCTGTTCTTGGTGGCCCGTGTTCCTTTTCTCTATCTCCTGAAAGGGTTGCGTCCGATTCTCTACATAGCGCTTTTTGCCCTGATTATTTTTCTTTTTTTCACTAAGGGCGGAGTAGTGCTCTTAAGGCTTGGCCCGCTTACTGTTGAATCGGATGGTTTAGAGGAAGGTCTCTTTGTGATCATCAGACTGGTAACCCTGGTCCTCTTTTCGCTGCTGCTTACGCTGACCACCACTCCTCTCTCTTTAACCCACGGTCTCGGTTATTATTTAAAGCCACTGAGCCGCATCGGTCTGCCGGCAGAGGAAGTGGTAATGATCATGGCGATCGCCCTGCGGTTCATCCCGACCCTGATTGAAGAAAGCCAGCGTTTGATGAGGGCCCAAGTATCGCGGGGAGCCGATTTTGAAAGCGGTTCCATCTTCTCTAAGGCTAAAAATTTGACACCCCTGATCGTCCCGCTGTTTGTCAGCGCCTTCAGGCGGGCTGATGAATTAGCCCTGGCGATGGAAGCACGGGGTTACCGGCTTGGTGCCAAACGCACCAGGCTGCATGAAGATCTGATTAAACTGCAGGACTGGTTGGTCCTGCTGATTGCCCTGCTGCTCCTGGCAGCAGTAATTTATATAAATATTTAAGGCGAGGTTTTAATAAAGATGCAAAACACCCTGCTCTGGATCAGCTACGACGGCACCGCTTACAGCGGATTTCAAATCCAGGCTAATGCGCTGACTATCCAGGAAGAGATAGAGAAAGCGCTTGCTGTTGTATACAAACAGCCGCTACGGATTATTGGTGCCGGCAGAACTGATGCCGGGGTCCATGCCCTTGGGCAGGCAGCCAATTATGATGCGCCTTTCAAGATTGATCCCGATAAGCTGCCTCACGCCCTAAACTCACTTTTGCCCGCTGCGATTGCCATTACCGGGGCTGAAGAAGTAGCAGATCATTTTCATGCCCGCTTTGATGCTGTTGGTAAAAAATACAGCTATACAATTGACCGGGCAATGCATTCGCAGGTTTTGAGGCGTCTCTACAGCTGGCACCTGCCTGATCCCCTTGATCTGGAGGCACTTAAGGTTGCGGCCGGGCTTTTTGTCGGGGAGCATGATTTCGCCGCTTTTCAAGCAGCGGGTGGCACAGTTGCCGATACAACCCGGACCCTTAATCAGGTTGAGCCGACATTCAATCCGGTAGAGCAGTTGCTGACGCTCTCCTTTGAGGGCAGCGGTTTTCTCTATCACATGGTCCGCCTGATTACCGGGACCCTGGTCCG
>JBFYYZ010000216.1:0-7308 GCA_041309745.1 Bacillota bacterium
CAGTGCCAGCCCGCAGACCTCGTTCTTGGATGCCGCCTTCGATTAGCGTTCTGATCCTGGTCTTTTTTGACACGTAGAGAGCCGCTGAACCTTTTGGCCCGTAAAATTGATCACCGGCCAGGGATAGGAGGGCAACCCCGGATTCTTTTACATCAAGTTTAATCCAGCCGACCGCCGCTGCAGCGTCCGTATGAAAGGGAACCCCTTTGCTTTTAGCCACTTTGACCAGATCAACAAGCGGCTGGATGGTCCCGATTTCCGGGTTGGCGGCCTGGATCGATACCAGGATCGTTTTATCGGTTATCGCCTGATCAAGCTGATCAGAATCCACCAGGCCATATTTATCCACCGGTAAAAGAGTGATCGCGAAACCTTCTTTTTCCAGGGTTTTAAGCTGGTTCAGCACCGAAAAGTGCTCCAGAACAGATGAAATTATGTGATTTCCTTTACTGCGGTTTGCTGCTACAAGCCCTTTAATAGCCAGATTGTTTGACTCGGAAGCAGAAGCGGTGAAAATAATTTCCCGCGGTTCAGCATTGATTAACCTGGCGACTGAAGCTCTCGCCTCTTCCAGCGCTTTTCGCGGTACATTGCCAAGTTCATGTCCGCTCGAAGGGTTACCGTAGTGTTCGGTGAAAAATGGCAGCATCGCCTCGAGTACGGCAGGCTCAAGTGGAGAAGCAGCAGCGTTATCGAGATTAATTTTTTTCATTCTTACACCTTCTTTTTTGATCCTTAAACCTTGACAAGTCAAAAATTTAACAATATAATTCCTATAAGAATTATAGGATATCAACTTGCTTTTGTCAACTCCAAAAACCGAGAACAAGAGGAATTCGACAAGAGAAGTTGAATTGTAGAACCAATTTAATTAAAAACAGATTAAGGAGAGATGCAGATGAAAACTAAGGAAAATCTGATGGCAGCATTTGCCGGCGAATCGCAGGCAAATCGTAAGTATCTCGCTTTCGGGCGTAAGGCGGATAAGGATGGCTTTAAAAATGTCGCCAGAATATTTCAGGCTATTGCTGAAGCAGAGACCATTCACGCTTTGAAACATTTTGAGATAGCCGGAAAAATAAACAGCACCTTAGAAAACCTGCAGGCAGCGGCCGAAGGAGAACATTACGAGTTCTCGGAGATGTATCCGGAATTTATCGCTGCTGCAGAAAAAGAAGAACAGAACGATGCTTTAAAGACCTTCGAATTTGCCAATGCCGCCGAAAAAGTGCACGGAGGGATTTTTAACGATCTAAAAAACCGCGTAGCTAAAGGTGAGGATGCAGACGATAAAGCGGTTTACCTCTGCCCTGTCTGTGGTTGGGTAGGTTTTGATCCGGCACCGGATAATTGCCCGATCTGCAACGCAGCAAAGAAATCTTTTAAACAATTCTAAGGAGGTTGCCTGACTTGCAAAGCTATGTTTGTGAACTATGCGATTACACTTATGAACCGGAAAAAGGAGATCCCGAACACGGGGTAGAGCCAGGCACGGCTTTTGAGGACCTACCCGAAAATTGGGTTTGCCCGATCTGCGGCGCAGACCAAGACGATTTTCAGGCTGTTCCGGAAACTGCCTGATCACTTTTTGAATTTAATTTTTCGAAGGGCCGGTTTTAGATAACCGGCCCTCCTTTTTTTACATTTCAATCACTTTAAAATTGCCAAATACCCAGAACCCGACCCAGTTGATATCAAAGCTTTTATCGACCAGGTCTTTACGGATAAAGAAAGGAACTCCTTCGATTTCATCTTTAATAAAGTCTTCTTCACTTAGCGGAACACCTGCATGCACGGCAGGTGTAACAAAGATTCCGCCTCACCCGCCTCTTGAGGCCAGGTATAAAGTATAGGTGCGGCCATCCTTTTTCATCTTCTGCAAAGCAGCAGGGCTAATCCTGATCTTCGCCATTTAGCATACCCCTTTCTCCTTGTTCAATAAATTTTTCTGCTTTCAGAATACCGGTATAAGCTGTCCGGGCATCGTGCAGCACTTTTTCACGCCACTTTTCTTCAGCGGGATAAAACAGCTCGCAAAAAACATGTCTGGCCCTGGCCGCTTCTTTTTCGGAAACAGCGCCGTACTGACTGACCCTGTTTTCGTTAATCATTGCTTTTAAACTCTGAACGACTGCACCGAAAGAACTGCCAAAGGTGCCGAATTCAAAGCTGGTCGCATAAAAATATTTCCCCGGAAATTGACTTTCCATAACCTGGTAAAGATAGTCGACCATATCGCCTTGCATCTGGTAAAATTCATCCGGGTCGGACTTGGCTACCAGAGGGTAGTTGAAAGCAGCCTGCAAATCGGCAGAAGCTCTCTTTTCGTGAATCGAGTTGACAAGGGTCATTTGATAACGCGGACCGTAACCACTGTGCATGTCGATCAGCAGAAAACGTTTGCAGGAGGAAGCCGCTTCCTGAAAGAGACTGCTTAAGATTTTAGTGGAACGCTCAAAACCGATGCCACCATAATAGAGCCCCTGCGGGTAGCGATATTGGCCGTAGAGAACTGCCTCCCTGAAGTTGGCAAGTCCCATGCTGAGAATTTGGTTTAGCAGCTTCAGGTAAAAGAAGGGGTTCGAGACAGATTTCAGGGGTTTCTGTGGATTGAGAAAGCTATGGGCCTGATCGTAGGCCCGGTTAAGTTCTTTTTCTTCGTTGCTCTGCTTGAAAATAAAGTTGCGGTTCAGGTCAACATTATTTTCATTGACCCGCCTGCAGTGTTTCATGCCCCAGGGGTTTATAGCGTGGACCAGGTATAACCCGGTATCATCGGGGTTTAGTTGGTGAAGATATTCCTTAACGAAAAGCTTAACCACCGCAGCCCCGACATAACCTTCAATTCCGTGCAGCGCCGTGGAGAGAAAAATAAGCTGCTTTCGCTCATTGATTGGCAGAGCCCTGATCAGATCAATGGTCAGATCTTCATCCCCTGCTTCAATCGGGTAGTGGCTCAGCTCCGCAGCGGGCCAGTAACTTTTTACTTCCCCCAGCAGGGTCCGAAAATCAGCCCTGTTTGCCTCGTAAGTCTCAGCATAGTAATCAAGTTGGCTGTCCAAGTCCGATCACTTCATTTCATTTGTAAGTGGTTCTGACAGATTACCTTTCGTTAATTGTGATTATATAGCAGTTGAATAAGACAAACAACAGCAAGCGGACCGCTGGGTAAACCGGTAGAAGCCTGCTGGGGCCAGATTGAAGATGATAAAACAGCCCTGCTGTTTTTAAGCAGGGCTGCCGGTTAATAATCCTTTTTTTCCCGAGGTCAGGTTTACTCGCTGATCGTAAGCGTTCTTTTACCATCAATAAGCACATCAAACTGTACTACTTCTTCTCCGTCGGAGTAAACATAAAAGATATCATAGTACGGACCTTCCGGAATCTCTCTTCCTTCGGTTTTTAATTCGTCTTCTTCAGTCCCCTCTTCATCTTCATCATTGTTTGGCATCTCTTCCTTGTTGCCGTCACCGGTGTTTACCGGATTATCAGGCACCGGGTCGATAAAGAGAAAGCGACGACCAAATTCAGCCGGGATCACATCTAACCCGCCGATCAGATCTTCGCCCCAGTCATCGCTAACCGAAGGGGAGATAAAGAAAATGGCAATATCCTTGTCGGAATTATTTTCAACCAGGACCGGAATCTTGTCCTCGCCGCCAATTTCAATGTACGTATCACCGGTAATGTCGGAAACGCTCTTGACCACATATAGTTCATAAGTAAACAAAACCAGGCTGTATTCACCCTGCGGCAAAACAAACTCAATCGTATCGCCGGGAGCGATAACCTGATCGCCTAACAGATCCTCGCCCCACTCATCAAGATCGGGGCCGAAGAAAGCGGCCCAGGAAATGATGATTTCCTCAGTGTTGTTAAACACCTCAACTGTTAAATTATTTTCATCATCGGCAGCTGAATTGCCACCGCAACCGACCAGGGATAAAGCCAGTAACACACTGATTGCTAACAGAATCGCTCTTTTTAACATGCTCAGCCTCCATCACATCTACTTGCAGCCCGATGGCTTCAAGTTTTAAAGTAAAGTTTCCTACTGAAGATAAGAGGATTTTCTTAATGCACTAAATATATCTTTGTTATTTTATCACATTCACTTTATTAATCAAGAACAGCACCCTCATTTTTTTTTGCTTCGCACGATTACCTGCTTGACTGATGGCAACTATTGATATTTGAAGTATAATAGAAAGCAGTAAATCGCAGCTTAGCGATGGGGGAGTTTTAGGTTGAAACTGCAAAGTGAAAGGCTGGGAGTAGATCCTATTGGTAAACTACTGGCCGACCTGACTATTCCGGCAACAGTCGGCATGCTGGCTATGGCTCTGCACAGCGTAATCGATGCCATTTATATTGGCAGGGGTGTGGGAGCAATCGGTGTTGCCGCGGTGGCGATTACTTTTCCGCTCAGTATGCTCGTCATGGCGATCAGCGGGGCGATCGGCATTGGTGGAGCCTCAGTCATCTCAAGGGCACTGGGCTCAGACCAGTTGGATAAAGCAAACCTGGCTTTCGGCACTGTTTTAATGATGATTTTAATTGTCGGAGTCATCGGTGTTTTACTCGGCCTTACGTTTCTGACCCAGTTACTGAAACTCTTTGCCGCCAGTGAAACAATCATGCCACTCAGCAGTGAATACTTAGGCATAATTCTTTATGGTACAATCTTTTTTTCTTTCAGCTTTGCCGTCAACAATATTGTCAGAGCTGAAGGCAATGCCAAAGTAGCCATGGCCACCATGGTAATCTCCTCAATCTTAAATATTATCTTTACCCCGATTTTTATGTTTGCCCTGAACTTAGGCATGAGCGGTGCGGCCTACGGCACAATAACCGCCCAGGGGCTGACCTCCTTTTACCTTTTATATTATTTTTACGCAGGCAAGAGCAGCCTCTCCATTATCTTAAAGAATATCACCCTTAACATTAATCTGATTAAAGAGATTCTATCTGTCGGCGCCTCCGCTTTTGTGCGCCAGGGCGCTGGAAGCATTATGCTGATCATTGCCAACCACATGCTGGTTTTTTACGGCGGCGACATGGCCATAGCTGTCCTCGGCATCATTCACCGGGTAATGATGTTCACCCTGATGCCCATTATGGGGATTGTCCAGGGAATGCTGCCGCTAGTCGGTTTTAATTATGGAGCCAGGAAAAAGCTGCGGGTAAAG
The DNA here is from genome assembly GCA_041309745.1 of Bacillota bacterium. Classification (GTDB taxonomy): domain Bacteria; phylum Bacillota; class Dethiobacteria; order DTU022; family DTU022; genus UBA993. Next base: position 5,190 of record JBFYYZ010000216.1, read on the forward strand.
GAATCAATTACCTTAAGCATGAAAGTGGCCACCTTCATTGCCACTGCAGGTTTTCTGTTGGTAATGCTTTTTCCCAGTCTCTTAATCCAGATCTTCACTGACGACCCGGTTTTGATCGAGATGGGCAAAACGGCCTTACGTATTATGTTCGCCATGGCTTTTACCGTAGGACTGCAGCTGGTGGTGGGCGGGGTTTTTCAGGCTCTGGGCAAGGCAAGGGAAGCTTTTTTCTTATCGATGGCCAGGCAGATCCTGTTCCTGATCCCCCTGCTCTTCCTACTGCCGCCATTAATCGGGCTAAATGGGGTATGGCTGGCCTTTCCGTTGGCTGACTTTTTCTCTTTTGCCTTAACTGTCTGGTTGATCTTTCGTTTTAAGGATTACTTCTTTCTGAACAACGAAAAGATTATGGCTGTTTCAAAATAGTAGAGCAAACATAAGAGTAGTTTTCTATATTGCCCGGTTGATCAAGTAGCAATTTAACGGGAAAGATAAAGCATAGGTAGAAAGAAGAGCATCACGACCACCATGATCAGCGCTGCTGTGCCTAAACTTACCAGGCCGAGAATAAAACCCAGTCGTCCGTTCTTCTTTGCTAACTGATTGTTCTCTCCGGCTCTGTTCTTTGAAACCAGACCGGTTGCAACCGCTGCCAGGGAAAGCGGCATGACCAGAGACCTTAGCAAGGTTACGATGCCGATCTGCTCAAAAAGAAATCCGAATCCAAAAGCAGCGGGAACTGAAATCAGGCTGGCAATCCCCAGCCATTTTGACCAGCAGGCCAACTTGATGTCTTTCTCTGTAGCGCAGCTGATGTCTTTCCGGTTATTCATTATGTACCGCTCCCCTTTATTTTAAATAATTTTACCATAGCGGAGCTAACAATTGTGACCGACAAGTCAATAAAAAACCTAGTAGGAACCAGGGCCTTAGTCAAGATCAGCGATCTGAGCCATGACGGAGAAGGGGTCGGGAGGCTTGAAAAGCTGGTAACTTTTGTCCCCGGCGCCTTACCAGGTGAAGAAGTAGAAGTAGAGATTAAGTCACTTCATAAAAATTATCTCCGATCAAAACTTATAGACATAACCACTAAATCTCCTGACCGGGTTACCCCTCCCTGCCCATACTTTTTTACCTGCGGCGGCTGTCAACTGCAGCAGCTGGCCTACCAGGGACAGTTGGCCTGGAAAGAATCACGGGTAAAAGAAGCGCTTAACCGGATCGGCAAGTTAAAACTGCCGGTACTGCCAATTATCGGCATGGATCACCCTTACCGCTACCGCAATAAAGCCCGTTTCCATGTGATTGCGGAAGGGGACAAAATAAGAACCGGTTTCTTTAAAAATAAGAGCCGACAGATTATTGAGATTGAAGACTGCCTGATTCAACATCCACTCAATATGTTAGCAATCAAAGCCATTCGCAAAGCGCTTGAAGAAAAACTAACCCGCAAAGAAACAGACCGTAAGATTTTTACTGATATCTACGAAGCTGAGCTACGCAGCTCTTTTGCGACCGGGCAGGTATTGATTACCTTAGGATTTAGGGGCAAAACAGACAGCTTAGTCTTTGGAGAGGACTTTACCAAATCAATAAGCGACTCCCTGGGGGATAAACTGGCCGGGCTGGTCATAAAAACAGGCAGTAACAAAGATCTTCGTTATCAACTGCTCAAGGGCAACCCTTTTATTGAAGAAAGAATCGAGCCCTTCCGCTACAAAATTTCTCCGCGCTCCTTCTTTCAGGTTAATCCCCTGCAAGCCAAAGAGCTTTTCGAGTTGGCGGCTGCTTATGCCGGCAACCCCCGCACAGCTTTTGATCTCTACTGTGGCACCGGTAACTTCGCTCTCTATATGAGCCAGGCGGCATCTGAAGTGATCGGCATCGATAGCGAAGCGGAAGCGATTAAAGATGCCCGGGAGAATGCTGCCATAAACAGGATTAATAATATTAAGTTCATGCAAATGCCGATCGAAGAGGCAAAAAATGCGCTTGAAAAGGGGGAAAGGCCGATTACTGTTATTCTCGACCCGCCGCGGGGAGGCTGCAGCGCTTCTCTGCTTCAAACCATTTCTGAAATAAAGCCGGAGCGCATCGTTTATATTTCCTGTAACCCGGC
>JBFYYZ010000217.1:0-2925 GCA_041309745.1 Bacillota bacterium
AACCCAGGTTATTCCTCTTTCAAGCGTATTTGCTTTTGCCGGGTACAGACTGATGTTTGCCATGCAGGAAATATTTTCTTGTTTTACCCAGATGCAGTTTAGCCGTTCGTTATTTGATCGTATTTATGCTGATTTTATAGCTCCGGATCAAGAGGGTGTACGGCTGACCGGTCAATTAAAACCGAAGTTCAATGACTTACCGTTTAATAATGAGATTACTTTAAAAAATATTTCTTATACTTATCAAAATACAAAGCAGCCCGTTTTAAAAGAGATTAACCTGGTTATCAAAAAGAACAGTTCCGTTGCCCTGGTTGGTTCAACCGGTGCGGGTAAAACCACGCTGATTGATATAATTATCGGGCTGCTGCTGCCTCAGGAGGGCATTATGTTGATCGATGATCTGCCGCTTTCCAGCGATAATTTGCGCGACTGGCAGCGAAAGATCGGCTATGTATCACAACACATCTATCTTACCGATGATACCGTAACCCGCAACATTGCCTTTGGGGTACCTGATCAACTAATTGATCGTGAAAAACTGGAGCAGGCTGCCCGGTTTGCCAATATTGAAGATTTTATTAAAACTGAACTGCCCAATGCTTACGATACCATTATCGGTGAACATGGGGTCCGTCTTTCCGGCGGGCAGCGCCAGCGAATTGGTATCGCCCGCGCCTTTTACAATGATCCTGACGTGCTGGTTTTTGATGAAGCCACAAGCGCTCTTGATGGTGTTACGGAAGATGCGGTGCTTGCCTCTATTATAAGCACAGTTAGATCAAAAACACTGATCATTATCGCCCATCGTCTGACTACGATAAAAAACTGCGATCAGGTTTATATGATGGAAAAAGGTAAAATTGTCGCTTCAGGCACCTACGACAGCTTGCTCGCTGATAATAAATTGTTTAGGGCTATGGCTAAAGTGGGGAAGTTGAAATAGAGCTGGTTAATCGGATCCGGTGTTGTATATTATTTGCTGAAATAGCTTTTTGCTTACTTCAATGCTGTGGTCATCTTGAAATAGCTGATAGGCTTTGATCCTGATTTTATTTTTAGCCTTAACAGACAGCCTTATATAATGTTCCAGGGAGTCAGAAAACGCACCGGCATCATCAGCCCGGTAGCCATTTTCTCGATCTATAATCCTGTAACCGGTTAAGGCATGGCTGGTTCCGATTACCGGCAAGCCGTAGGATAAAGCTTCGGCCACCTTAACTTTAATGCCGGCGCCGGAAAAAATCGGAGCCAGGTAGATCGAAGCTTTTTCAAAATATGGTTTCATATCCCGGGGAGAATCAATCAGTTCAATATTTTCCTGGCAGGATGCCAATGCCTGAATCCCCTTACCCGGTCTTGATCCGGCAATAACCAGCTTGTATTTTTTGCTGATCCAGTGGTTTTCAGCCAGTAATCTTTGCCATACGTTTTTTATAAACCAGGCCGCGCCTTCGGCATTTGGCCCGAACCACAGGGATCCTGTGATTAAGAGATAGGGATTGTCCTCTTCGTCATCAACAAACAAAGGTTGGTTAACCTTTAACCGTTGAGGTTGCTCGAGCGCAACCGGAATAACTGCCAACTCTTTTTGCTCTAGTTTGGTGGGGTATAGTTCTGCTAATCTTTTTTTGTCGGCATCAGTTAAGCAGATAATTGAGTCTGCGCTGCTCAGGCAGATGCTTTCCTGCCTGGTGATGAGCATCCGCTTGATCAACAAGCGAAGAATGTTCGAGAGGCTCCTTATCTCGGTTATCCGGATATCATAATAATCTTTTTCTACATTGTGGACCCTTATTACCAGTTTCTTCAACTTATTTTTTGCCAACCGGGCAATAAAACCATATCTTGAGTACTCCAGGTAAACAAGATCATAATCATCCCAGTTGATGTTGGCAGACATCGTTAACCAGCTTTTATGGTAGCCGGTTGCAACGCCACTTAACAACGTTTTTACTATCCCGGTGTAACCTGATTCATATTGTAGAGGATAAAACCTGCTGATTATCTGCTTTAATGAATGATCGCAAAATTCAGGGCCCAGGTAATCAATTTCTGCAATATCTTTCATGGATAGAAGGGATTGTCTGACCACCAACCCTCCACCCGAAAAAACATCCGGGGGCTCAAGGGCTATAAATAATATCCTAATTTTAGGAAACCCTCCCAACTCTAATAATCAATTAATTGTGGTTCGATAGGTTTTTTCTACTAATTCACTGCCAATGTTTTCCCATGAAAAATTTTGCCTGATATGTTCCTGCAGATTAACTCCCATCTGGGCAAGCTTGTCACCACTGAAATTTTCTGTTATATACTTTAGTTTTTCTGCGTAATGATCATCACTGTTTTCCGCCAGGAAGCTGTTTTCACCATTGATCAGATAATCTTCGATCGCCCCCGTTTTTGTTGAGAGGACGGGCTTTTTAAACTCTGCCGCAGTAAACAAAACCCCGCTCATGCTGGCATAGCGGTACGGCAACAGAACAAGCTGAGATTGATCGATCAGAAAATTAAGCAGATTATTCTCGATAAAATGATTGATATATAAAATATTGCTGCATGCAATCAGTTCAGTTTCAAGGGCATCAAGCTCTTTATAGTTGCCATCCTTTTTGCCTGCAATAATTAAGAGATAACGCCGCTCGTCTTTAAAGGAATCAAGCCAAATCCTTGCTAACCGGTCAACACCTTTGTTATAAAAAATGTTCCCAAAGAAAATAAAAATCTTTTCCGGTCCATTAAGTCTGGCAATAGTCTCTTTGTTTACCATTCTCTTGTTGTAGCTTAGATCCTGGCCGGCAAATGATCCATGTTTTTGAAGGCTGACTTTACTCTTGAAATCTGCAAAAAGGTCAATAAATTCCTGCCTGATCTTTTCGCCGTGAACAAGAATTCTATCAACATTGCTGTAAATTTTGTACA
>JBFYYZ010000218.1:0-4368 GCA_041309745.1 Bacillota bacterium
GAATAAGGGATCCGGAGAGGAGTAAAATAATGGCATATACTGGTAAATTAGGCGAATTAGTCAAGAAAGTCGAAGAAAGCAGAACCTCCCGGGTCGGTGTTCATTTTCCGCGTATGACGCAGGAAGAGCGCCAGGATGTTCTGGAAAAATTTCACCCTGATTATAATCCCGACGGTTTTCGGGAATTAAAAGTGGGGGTCAATAAAGGGGCAAGAATGCCGGTCGAGATGGCCGATGTATTTGAATCCTGGAGCAGACTGCGTGATGTTAAAATAGATTTGCAGGCAGAGCCCGATTACGACGTGGATGTATTGATCATCGGCGGTGGCGGAGCAGGGGCAGCAGCTGCCCTGGAAGCACATGCTGCAGGCGCCAGTGTGCTAATTGCCACTAAGCTACGCTTCGGCGACGCCAATACGATGATGGCTCAGGGCGGTATCCAGGCTGCCGATAAAGAGAATGACACGCCGGCAATCCACTATCTTGATGTGGTAGGCGGAGGCCGCTTCGAGAATGTACCGGAACTGGCCCGGGCCCTGGTCATGGATGCCCCCCTGGTAATTAAGTGGCTGGAAGACATGGGCACTATGTTCGACAAGAAAGAAGACGGCACGATGATTACCATTCACGGCGGTGGAACATCAAGGAAAAGAATGCACGCCGCCAGGGATTACACCGGTGCCGAAATCATGCGCACCCTGCGTGATGAAGTTTTAAACAAAGGAGTGACGATCGTTGAGTTTTGTGCTGCCGTTGATCTGATCCTTGATCAAAACGGTCGTGCAGCCGGGGCAGTTCTATTTAACCTGGAAACCGAACAATATCTGACAGCCAGGGCTAAGACGGTGATCATAACTACGGGGGGTTCGGGACGACTGCACTACCGCGGTTTTCCAACCAGCAATCATTACGGGGCAACTGCTGATGGACTGGTGATCGGTTACCGGGCCGGCGCACAGACAATTTATGCCGACTCGATTCAATACCACCCGACCGGCGGCGCTTTCCCTCCTCAGCTACTTGGACTATTGGTGACAGAAAAAACTAGGGGACTTGGCGCTACACCGCTTAATATCAATGGCGAACAGTTTGTTTATCACCTGGAAACACGCGATGTCGAGTCTTCGGCGATCTTAAGAGAATGCCATGAGCGCGACTTAGGCGTTCCGCTACCAACCGGATTAACCGCAGTCTGGCTTGACTCACCAATTATCGAACTGACTCACGGAGAGGGCACTGTCGAACGCCAGCTTCCAGCGATGATGCGCCAGTTCCAGCGTTTCGGAGTTGATATTCGCACCGAACCGATGCTGATTTACCCCACCTTGCACTACCAGAACGGTGGACTTTTAATTGATGAAAATGGGCGCAGTACAGTCGAGAATCTGTATGTGGCCGGTGAAGCTGCCGGCGGCATTCACGGGACAAACCGTTTAATGGGCAACTCTTTGCTGGACATCATTGTTTTCGGGCGACGGGCAGGCAGGCATGCGGCCGCCGCCAGTAAAGACCTAAATATTCCGGAGGGGTTGAACATGAACCATCTGGATACTTTTCATCAGGAGCTCGAAGTTACCGGAGCAGCTGACGACAGGGTGGGGCCGATGCTTTTACCTCACTACACGCACCGCTAATTAAAATGGAAAACACTTCAGCCATGCCGCTTAAAGGCTTACGAGTGATTGACCTGACCAGGTTACTGCCTGGACCGCTCTGTACCATGTTAATGGGTGATTACGGGGCTGAAGTAATTAAGATTGAAGATCCGGATGCCGGCGATCCGACAAGGTTCGTCGGCATTCCTGTTAACGGCTGTGGTTCTTTCTTCAGGCAATTAAATCGCAACAAACGCAGCCTGGCCGTAAACCTTAAAACGGAAGAAGGCCGGGAAATCATCAAAACGCTTATTGCCGGCGCCGATGTAATAATCGAAGGTTTCAGACCGGGCGTGATGGCAAAACTTGGTTTGGACTATGCTACTTTAAAAAAGATCAATCCAGGCCTGGTTTACGCCTCGATTTCAGGATATGGACAAAAGGGCAGTTACTCCCTAAGGGCAGGCCACGATCTTAATTACACCGCGCTAACCGGGTTGCTTGATTTGAGCGCTGCAGAGGGCAAGGCTCCGGCAATGCCTGCAATCCAGATTGCCGATATTGCTGCCGGCTCATTAATGGCTATAAACGGGATTATGTTTGCCCTCTATCAAAAAGAAAAATGTGGTGAAGGTGCCCATGTTGATCTGGCAATGACCAGGGGCCAGTTGCCCTTGTTGGCCTATGCTGCATCAGCGCCGGCTGTTGGCAGCAATCTGCCGCGCAGCGGCAGCGGGCACATAACCGGGGCTTTTGCCTGTTATTATATCTATCGAACCGCGGACAACAGGTACATAAGCCTCGGTGCGCTGGAACCGGTTTTCTGGAAAAATTTTTGTGATACCGTTCGAATGCCTCAGTGGGTCGACAAACAGTTTGACTTAGAAGTAAGGTTGGAATTGATTCAGCAGGTCAGCGAACTTTTCAGCAGTAAAACAAGAGATGAATGGTGCGCTATTTTTGCGGCTGCCGATGCCTGCTGTGAGGCGGTTTTAAGCTTGGAAGAAGCGGCTTCCCACCCCCTGAATATCGAAAACAGCTACTGGCAGGAAAGCCGTCTAGATGATGGCACAGCGGAAAAATTAATCGGTTTTCCGCTGCTCTTTTCTGACCAGACGGGCAGCCTGCGGCAACAAGCACCACAGCATGGGGAGCACAACGAAATAATATTGAAAGAAATTGGATATAGTGACGATCAGATCGATCAACTGCGACAAAAAGGAGTTATCAACTAACTTAAAGAGCTGTGGCCCTTATTTTTTAGCCTCATAAAGGTAATCGTTTAATTATTGCAGATCTGGTTGCCGGCAAGTGTTCGGCTGCTTTTTATTTTTTATACGTGAGCAGATTACACTTACGCTTTATTCTGAACCGCTTTAACTGTAGATGTCAAAATAATCGTCGATATGACCAGACGTTAATCTTTACCTAAAATGAGCCTCGATCTATAATGTTGTATGCCAAAAGAGCAAAAAGTGATCACTGACCTTCAGGTAATCAAAAAGATCAGGCTTAAGCTTGCCAACCAATACCCGGAAGCAAAAACAAGCCTGAACTATTTGAACCCGTACCAGCTTTTTGTGGCAACGGTGCTTTCAGCACAAACTACAGATCAGCAGGTCAATAAGATCACAACCACTCTTTTTAAAACATTTCCAACGGTCGGGGATCTGGCCCGCTCTGAGCCTGATCAGTTGGAGCCATTTTTAAAAAGTTGCGGTTTATACCGTCATAAAAGCCGTTTTTTAATTAAAGCCAGTAGGATGATCATCGAGCAATATAACGGAGAAATACCAGACAGTTTTAAAGAGCTAATTAAACTGCCGGGAGTCGGGCGCAAAACTGCCAATGTGATCATCAGCAGCGCTTTTGGTAAGCCTGCTTTGGCGGTCGATACCCATGTCTTTCGGGTTTCAAAAAGAATCGGCTTGGCTTCTGCCTCGGATGCTGCCGGAGTTGAGGAACAGCTGAAAGCTGTGATACCGGAAAAAGAATGGACTGCTACTCATCATCGCCTGATTCGGCACGGCAGGACAATTTGTCATGCCCGTAAGCCAGAATGTGAAGACTGTTTTTTAAAGGATAACTGCTTTTTTGCATTGGAAAGGGGATAATAAAAGATGGCCTGGGAAAAGCTAAACATTGAAGAACTGAGACTAAACTGTAAACCAAAAGAGATCACCTTCAAAACCACGGCAGAAATCCCTCCGCTGGAAGGGATGATTGGTCAGGAGAGGGCAGTCCGGGCCACCGAATTTGGATTGAGAATCAAAAGACCCGGTTATAACATCTTCATGACCGGGCTGACCGGTACCGGCAAATCAAGCTACGCCCAGTCGATTATCGAAAAAATGTCTGCCGAAGATCCGGTGCCGGACGACTGGGTTTATGTTTATAATTTCGACCACCCGGGAGAACCGCTTGCCTTAAACCTGCCGGCTGGAATGGGTTACGAATTCTGCATGAAAATTCAGGAGTTGCTCGAGGATTTAAAACAAAACATCCCTAAGGCTTTTGACGGAGAGGATTATGAAAGGCAGAAATCAGTTTTCATCAAGGAATTCCAGGAAGCAAGAGGCATTCACTTTGAAGAGTTGAACAAGGCGGCTCAGGAACAGGGGTTTACCCTGAAACGGACCAGCTCTGGTTTTGTGACAGTCCCACTGCATGAGGGTGAACAGATCAGCGAAGAAGAATACGCCAAGCTTGATCAGGAAGTTAAAGATAAGCTGGAAAAAAAGTCTACCGAAGTGCAGTTGAAAGCGATGGAAAT
>JBFYYZ010000219.1:0-7842 GCA_041309745.1 Bacillota bacterium
CCAGGGCTCGAACCTGGGACACCCTGATTAAAAGTCAGGTGCTCTACCAACTGAGCTAATGGCCCGTACATGGTGGAGAGGACTGGATTCGAACCAGTGAAGGCGCTGCCAGCAGATTTACAGTCTGCCCCCTTTGGCCAACTTGGGTACCTCTCCACGTCTTTCGGTGGAGCCGACGAAGGGAATCGAACCCCCAACCTGCTGATTACAAATCAGCTGCTCTACCGTTGAGCTACGTCGGCAAACGTTAACCGCTTCCGAAGCATTAACAGTATAGCCCATTTTATAATTGGCGTCAACAATAAGAGGGCAGGAATTTTTTATCAAACTGGAGAAGATCTTTTACAGAATTTTTAACAAAAAAGACGCAATCAGGAGGTAAAAGGATGGCGGATATCAAGGTGGCGATTATTGGTGGAACAGGTGTCTATAACCAGTCTCTACTTGAAAACGAAAAGGAAATCAAGGTTGATACCAGGTTTGGCACAGTTAAGATGAATCAGGGTGAGTACCAAGGCAGAACAGTCTATTTTATGGCGAGACACGGCGGAGGGCATTCAGTGCCGCCGCACCTGGTCAATTACCGAGCCAATATCACTGCGCTTAGAAAACTAGAGGTAAATGCGGTCATTGCCACCGCAGCCGTAGGAACGCTGCGTAAAGCGATGCCGCCAGGCAGCAGGGTGGTTATCGATCAGTTTATCGATTTTACAAAAAACCGTGTGCCTACTTTCTACGAGGGCGAAGAGGGTTTTGTAGTGCACACAGATTTCTCGGAGCCCTACTGCTCTGAAGTCAGGGAGGCAATTTTCAGAGCCGGCAAAAAGCTGGGCCAGGAGGTTATCGACGGAGGCTGCTACATTTGTGCCGAAGGCCCCCGTTTTGAAACTCCGGCCGAGATTACGATGATGGAAAAGTGGGGCGGCGACCTGGTGGGGATGACCAATGTGCCGGAAGTGGTCTTGGCCAGGGAAGCGGGGCTCTGTTACGCCACGATTGCCCTGCCCACCAATTACGCAGCCGGAATTTCCGCCACCCCGCTGGCCCACGAAGAGGTCTTGGAAGAGATGGAAAAAGGTAAACCGCACTTAAATCAGCTACTGGCCACCAGTTTATTGGAAATTAAAGCAGACCATAGCTGCCACTGTAAAGAAGCAGGCGCTAATTTTAAAGTCTAAGGAAGTTTCGGGGATTTAAGGTGACAAGAGAAAAAGATCTTCCAACTCTTTATTGGAAAAACCGCAACCTTTATTTAATTGATCAGCGCTACCTACCTGGACGGATCGAATACCGGATCTGCCGCTCCTGCCCCGATGTAGCAGACTCAATTAAAGAGATGACTGTTCGCGGTGCGCCGGCAATTGGAATCAGCGCTGCTTTCGGCCTGGTGATTGAAGCAGACGGTGCGCTGAAAGCGGGTTTAAGCACGGAGAAGATGATTGAAAAGCTGAAAACAGCCAGCACTGAGCTGATCGAGGCCCGACCAACGGCTGTAAACCTGGCCTGGGGGGTTGAGCGGATGCTTCGCCTGGCTGAAGCCAACAGCGCGCTTACGGCAGATGAACTGTTCAAAAGACTGGAAGCAGAGGCGCTTGCGATCTATGAAGAGGATGTGCGAAACAATAGGCTGATTGGCCGCTTTGGCGCCGAACTGGTTCCAGAACAGGCCAATATCCTGACTCACTGCAATGCCGGGGCCCTGGCTACAGGCGGTTATGGAACGGCTCTGGGGGTAATCAGGGCTGCTTTTGAACAGGGCAAGCAGATCCACGTTTATGTTGATGAAACGAGGCCGCTCCTCCAGGGAGCGCGGCTGACCGCTTTTGAACTTTTGCATGAAGGGATAGAGGCTACCCTGATCACCGACAATGCCGCCGGGCACCTGATGGCGCTCGGTAAGATAGATTTAATTGTAGTCGGCGCTGACCGGATTGCAGCAAACGGCGATACGGCCAATAAAATTGGCACCTATAGCCTGGCGGTTTTAGCCCATTATCACCAGATACCGTTCTATATTGCTGCTCCGCTTTCGACCATCGACAGGGGTCTGGCCAGCGGCAGCGGGATTATCATTGAAGAGCGCTGCTTAAGCGAGGTTACGCATTTAGGTCTGCGCTGTGTGACGGCCGAAGGGGTTAAGGCTTTTAATCCCGCCTTTGATGTAACTCCGGCAGAGCTGATCAGTGCTATCATCACCGAAAAAGGGGTTGTCAGGCAGCCGGCAAACGATAAAATTGCTGCATTGTTCAAAGCATAAGGGAGGAAGGATTTATGGGCGACATATTAATTAAGGATACATTACTGGTTACGATAGATGAAGAGAGACCGGATTATTTTTTCGGCGATATCCTAATCCAGGGCGATAAGATCGCCCGGATCAGCGAACATCCTAAAAAAATAGATTCAAAAGCGGTGGAAACAGTGATCGACGGCAGCAACCTGTTGGTCATGCCGGGGCTAATCAATACCCACGGTCACGCGGCGATGACTTTGTTTCGCAGCTACGCCGATGATCTGCCGCTGCAGGAATGGCTGGAGGAAAAAATCTGGCCGATTGAGGAGCATCTAACGGCCGATGATGTTTACTGGGGTTCAATGCTCGCCATATGCGAGATGCTCAAAGGTGGAACTACTACTTTTAAGGACATGTACTTTTTCATGGATAAAGTGGCCGAGGCTGCTGCTGAAAGCGGGATTCGGGCTTTTCTTTCACGGGGGATGATCGGTTTCGGCGATTCGGCCGCAACAGGTTTAAAGGAGACGGAAGAGTTTATTGCCAACTGGCATGGGGCAGCAGGAGGCAGAATTAACGTTACCCTGGGGCCGCATGCTCCTTACACCTGCCCGCCGCCCTACCTGGAAAAGGTGATGGCTTTGGCAACTAAAAGCGGGCGACCGCTGCAGATTCATCTCTCTGAAACGAGGCGGGAGGTGGACGAGAGCATTGCCCAGTACGGGGCAAGTCCGATTGAACTGGTTAATCGGTTGGGTCTGTTTGAACACAAAGTAACGGCAGCTCACTGTGTACATGTCAGCGATCGTGATATTGAGATTTTGGCCGAAAAGCAGGTTGGGGTGGCTCACAACCCGGGCAGTAATTTAAAGCTGGGCAGCGGCGTAGCCCCGGTTGCAAAAATGCTGGAAAAAGGGATAAAAGTAGGGCTCGGCACCGACGGAGCTTCAAGTAACAATAACCTTGATATGTTTGAAGAACTGCGCCTGGCATCGCTGCTGGCCAAGGGTATTGCCATGGATCCTACTTTAATTAACGCCAAAACAGCCCTGCGCATGGCCACCGTTAACGGGGCGGGAGCTCTTTTCCTGGATGGCTGCGGTTGCCTGAAAGAAGGCTGGAAGGCTGATTTAATTGGCTTGCGTTTGGATGTGCCTCATTTGACGCCGATGCATGACCCAACAGCCCAGATCGTTTATGCGGCTTCAGCCGCTGATGTTGAACTGGTGCTGGTGGATGGCAAGCTGGTGCTTGAAAAGGGAGAGTTAAAAACGATTGATGAGGCCAAAGTTAGGGCAGAGGCGGCACGTTGTGCTGCCAGACTGGTTGGCCTCGTCGCTGAAAAAGAAGGGAAATAATGAAAGCACTGCATATACTGATTACCAACGATGACGGCATCCACGCCGAAGGAATTCAAATTTTAAGCCAGGTGCTGCATCGGGAAGGGCAGGGTTACTGTCTTTCGATTATTGCACCGGATCGCGAGCGTAGTGCTGTGGGGCATGCTATAACCATGCACCAACCGCTGCGCGTGGAAAAACTGTCTTTTATCCATAACAGGGAGTTAAGCGGCTGGGCGGTAAACGGCACCCCGTCGGACTGTGTAAAACTGGCGATCGAGGCTATTTTAGAAGATAAACCCGATCTGGTGATTTCAGGGATTAACCGGGGCAGTAACCTGGGTACCGATGTACTCTATTCGGGAACAGTTTCGGCAGCAGTCGAGGGGTTGATCATGGGTATCCCCTCAATTGCCGTTTCGCTGACTGACCGCGGGGAGGAGAAAGACTTCCTTTATGCGGCCAGATTTGTGAGTAACCTGATCCCGGCGCTTTTAAACAGCGACATTCAGGCTTCGACTTTGATTAACATCAATGTTCCTGTTAATACTGATCAGGTTAAAGGGGCCAGGATAACGAGCCTCGGCACCAGGAGATATAAAAACATCTTTGACCAACGGATTGATCCGCGCGGGTCAGTCTATTACTGGCTGGCCGGCGAACTGGTTGATGACGATCCTGAAAATGCAGACAGCGATACCAGGGCAATCCGCGAAAACTACATTTCGATTACCCCGGTGCACTTTAGCCTAACCGACAGGGAAGCAATGTCGGATTTAGAAATAATGCTAAATAATATACCGTTTGATAGATAAACGGTAGTCTATATTTGTGACAGGGAGTATTATAAAATGAAGATGCTGGAAAAAGTCAGTGAAAACTGCTACCGGATCGCCAAACGGGGCGCTATGAAAGCGGAAGTTTTGGTTTATCTGAACCGGGAGCTCTACGCTGAATTCTCAGAAGATGCCTCCCTGCAACAGTTGATCGATGCCGCATCGCTGCCCGGAGTGGTTAGTCCCGTTGTCGGCATGCCCGATATCCATAGCGGTTTTGGTCTGCCAATCGGTGGGGTAATGGCGATGGACGCTGACCAAGGCCTGGTTTCTTCCGGTGCGGTAGGCATGGATATAAACTGCGGGGTCAGGCTTCTGCGCACCACTATAAAGGCTGACGAACTGAGCAGGGATAACTTAACAGCACTGATCAGGGCGATTGGGTCAAGGGTGCCGAGCGGAATTGGCACTAAAAGCAAACATGCCTCTCTGATTCGGGAACACTTTAAGGACTTTTTGATCAAAGGTGTGCCTTTTCTTGTTGATTTGGGATATGGACGTAAAAGTGATCTTGAAGCAATAGAAGATGGAGGAGCGCTTAAGGGAGCAAATTTTGGCTCTCTAAGCAGCAAGGCCATCGATCGCGGTTTGCAGTTATCGACGATCGGCGGCGGCAACCATTTTATTGAACTGGGGCTGGTCGAGCAGATTTTCGATCCAAACGCCGCTCAGGCCTATGGTTTGCATGAAGGAACCTTGTCGGTCCTGATCCATACCGGCAGCAGGGGGTTCGGACACCAGATTTGCACTGATTTTTCTGCCGAGATGAAGAAGGCAGCTGCAAAATATAAGATTGATATACCAAGTGCCGGGTTGGCTGCCGTACCGATCAACTCCAGCGAAGGCAAAAAATACCTGGCAGCGATGACCTGTGCCATTAATTTTGCTTTCTGTAACCGACAGTGGATTACCGATGATGTCAGGCAGGCCTTCAGGCAGGTTCTTGGCGGTAGCGATGAAGACTACGACTTAGGGCTGGTTTACGATGTAGCGCACAATACAGCCAAGTTTGAAGAGATTGGCGGCCGGAAACTGTTGATTCACCGCAAGGGCGCTACGCGTGCTTTGCCCCCTGGTCACCCCTTAAACCCAAAGTTGTACACGGATTACGGTCATCCGGTTTTGATACCGGGCAGTATGGGAACCGCTTCGTACGTGATCAGGGCTTTGATGGGTGTTGATCAGATCTTTAACTCTGTTAACCACGGAGCAGGACGTGTTCTATCGCGCACAGCAGCCAGAAAACAGATCTCTGTAGAGGCCCTGAAAGAGAAACTGGGCCTGGTTATCGTTTCGGGACGTAGTTACAAGGCTTACCTTGACGAAGCGCCCCAGGCCTACAAGGACATTGACCAGGTTGTCGAAACACTGGTCGAGATCGGCTTTAGCAGTAAAGTGGCCAGGCTAAAACCGCTGGCTGTTTTAAAAGGCGAAGGCAATGATTAAAGCAGTTGAGAGGGGCAATGCATAAGATGCTGTATTTAAACGCCGAAGATTTTGCACTGGCAGCAGACTGTGATGAGCTGATGGCTGCGATTGAAAGGGCTTATGACTTAGAGCAATCAGGCTCTTACTATATGCCACACCGCATCCACCTGGAACACCAGGGCAATACACTTTTGTACATGCCCTGTTTTCTTGACTCAGTTTTTGGTACTAAGGTTTTAAGCCTCTTTCCGGATAATCCCAGCCGCGGATTGCCGGTAATCAGCGGTTTGGTACTTCTAAACGATGCCGAAACCGGCCTGACCCTGGCGATCATCGATGGGGCCGCGGTAACTGCGTACCGGACAGCTGCTGTCAGCGGCCTCGGTATCCGCTATACCGCTAAAACAGATTCCCGGGTGGTAGGCCTAATCGGTGCCGGTGCCCAGGGTTTCTACCAGGTTCTCTTTGCCAGCCGGGCTAGAAGGCTTGAGAAAGCGCTAATCTTTGACCGCGACCGGTCTAAGGCTGAGGCGGTAGGCAAAAGAATTGAAAAAGAGCTACCGCATTTAAAGGTAAAGGTTGCCGGAGCGGTGGAAGAGCTGTTAACCGAAGCAGATTTAGTAATTACGGCAACTCCGGCCACCAGCCCTGTTCTGCCCGATCAGAGTGAGCTGCTGCGCAATAAAAGCTATGTTTCAATTGGTTCATACAAGCCGGAGATGCGCGAGCTGCCACAAGCGCTATATACGCTGCTTGATCGGGTTTTAATTGATACCGGGCACGGGTTGGAAGAATCAGGAGACCTGATCACCCCGCTTAATGAAGGGTGGATCAGTAAGGAAAAGATCGTGCCTTTTGGCCAGTATATCAAGGGTACACCTAAGCCGCGTAAAGATGGTGAGACAACCCTTTATAAAACGGTGGGGATGGCCCTTTTTGACCTGACGGTGGCCGAAAGTGTTTATCACAAAGCGCTTGATCGTGGTCTGGGCGTCAAGCTGGACTAACCTGGCGATATTCAGCGACACAAGGAGACTGATCTGCTTGGAAAAATTACCGCCCAGTATCTTTAACGATGTAATTGGCCCCGTCATGCGGGGTCCTTCAAGTTCACACACGGCAGCCTCGGTGAGGATTGGAAGGCTACTGCGCCAGTTTTACGGCGGTCGTATTAAAAAAGCTGTTTTCGAGTTTGAGCCGCAGGGCTCGCTGGCCACTACCTACAGCAGCCAGGGTTCTGATATCGGTCTGGTAGGCGGCCTCCTGGGGATGGACACGGCCGACCCCCACCTGACTGAGGCTTTGAAAATTGCGCCGGAAGAGGGTTTAACGGTCGAGTTTAATATAACTGCTTATCCGGCGGAGCATCCCAATACATACCGGGTAAAAGTATTTGATGATCAGGCTCGTGAAGACCGTTTTACCTTTGTTTCAACCGGCGGCGGGATGATTGAACTGCAGGAAATCAATGGGGCGGCAGTTGTCATTAAAGGCGATTATTACGAAACGCTGCTCTTTTTTAATAATAAGGCTTTCGAAGAGTCGACTCCTTTAGTGGATGATCTTAAAAACGAACTTGCTGCTGTAGATGAAATGCTGATCTGCAAGGCCGCTGACCACTATTTGATTGACATCAAAAGCAACAAACCGCTGTCTGAAGCGGATCTGGCAGCACTAATTATAAATGACCACAAACCGATCAGAGTTGTAAAGCTCGAGCCGGTCCTGCCAGTTACGTCGCGGAAAGAGATAGTAGTTCCTTTTTTAAGCGCAGCAGAGATTACTGAAAATGATCTCTACCTGCAAAAATCGCTCGCTGATCTGGCAATCATTTACGAAAGCACTCGCAGTGGCCTTGACGAGGCAGAAGTTATGGATCTGGCCCGTAAGCTGGTGCGGATAATGCGCGGCGCTGTTGATCAGGGTCTGGCCGGAACGGACTACGAAGACCGGATTTTGGGACCCCAGGCAGCTAAGTTATTCGAATACGACGGCCGGCTGGTGG
>JBFYYZ010000220.1:0-10172 GCA_041309745.1 Bacillota bacterium
TCACAATGTTTTACCGCTCACCGGTCACTGCAACTTATCCTGCTGCTTTTGCAGTCACCGTTTTAATCCTCCCGGCACCAGGGCTTATAGCTTTGGTCCACTTTCCATAGAGTTATTAAGTGAACTTTCTGCCTACCTCGATCCGCAGCAGAAAATTATAATTGGCGAATCGGCCACCCGTTTGCGGGAGGGTGAACCGTTGACCCATCCCCGGTTTATGGATTTACTGAAAGAACTGCGTGCCCGTTATCCCCAAACGCCAATTCAGGTCACAACCAACGGTTCCCTGCTTGAACGACAGATCATCGAAGAATTTTCAATACTGCAGCCGTTTGAGCTGATCATTTCACTTAACAGTAGTACAGCAGAAGGTAGGAGTCTGCTGATGGGTGATTCCGATCCCGGTAAAATCCGGTCGTTTGTCGAGCTGCTTGCAGCGAGGCAAATCATTTTTCATGGCAGTGTAGTAGCTATGCCTCATCTGGTTGGGTTTGATGATCTAAGGCAGACGGCGCTTTTCCTGGATCAAAGCGGTGCCAAATCGATTCGCCTTTTGATGCCGGGCTTTACCAGACTGACCGATCCCGACCTGATTCCCAGTGAGGATGAGATCAAGCAGGTTTACCATATAGTTGCAGAATTGCAGAATGAGCTTTCTGCTCCACTGCTCCCTGAACCGCCCCTGATCACAGATTTAAATCCGGTGATAGCAGGAGTGATCAAAGGTGGCCCGGCAGATGAGGCTGGTTTGCGCACCGGCGACTTAATGCTTGACATTGAAGGTAGAAAACCGTTCAGCAGGGTAGAAGCCTTCAGGCTGTTAACTGAAAGCAGCGATCCAGCTTTAACAATTTGGCGTGAAGGAAAATCTTTTGTATCAAGCTTGATAAAAACAGCACAAGCCAGTCCGGGGATAGCAGTTTCCTATGACTTAGACCCGGATCAGGTTGACCGGGTTAAAGCGAACATTAATCCCCATGGCAATAACCTGATGTTTGTATCCGCTCCCGCTTTTATTCGCTGGCAGGTTACCTTGCGCTTACAGGCCATTGAAAATCTTGATCTGCTGGTGGTGCCATCTGTCTGGTTCGGCGGGACGATTAACTGTGCTGGTTTGCTGACAGTTAATGATTACCGGGCGGCTCTGGCCGGGGTGGTTGATATTCAGGGCTATCATTGCATCCTGGTGCCGGGAATTTCGTTCGACCGGGGCGGTTTTGACCTTACCGGACAGCATTATCTCACCCTTACCGACGGTGGACTAATGGTAAAATTAATTGAGTAAAGGCTGCTTGCTACAGCTCTGTGCCGTTTCTGCTGAGTTCTTTCACTGCCAGATAGCGTAATCGGGAATTGGGTTCCACTTCAACGCTTCCCACTGTTTTACAAGATATGGTTACCAGGCATTTGTAAGGAAGGAAGCCGGGCTAAAATATTTAATCTCAGCCCGGCTCTTTAAGATGGAAAACGGCAATTTAAGTATTTTAAGCTAATAAATGACCGGCAATCACAAAAGCGATTGCCGACAAAATGAAGCTGATCAAGCCATAAGGTATCTGCGTGATGGCGTGCCTGAAGTTTTCGCAACCGGTAGCGGCAGAGGTTAGAATTGTGGCATCGGAATAGAAGCAGATATGGCTGCCCCAGACTCCGGCAGAACAGACTGCGCCGACGGCCAGGTAAGGGTTGACGCCCAGGCTGATGGCTACCGGGATGACGATCGGCAGGGCGACAATATACATGCCCCAGCTAATGCCCATGATAAATTCGGTGATTCCAAAAATGATGAATATAACCAGCGGTAAAAACTGTGGTGTCATAAAACGTTCACCAATTTCGATCATATAACTGACAAAACCGATCTCCTCGCTGGCAGCAGCAAACCAGTAAGCGAGGACAACGAGGGAAAGAGGAAATAACATATTTTTTACACCCAGGACTACCATATCTGCATAATCTAGAGGAGTGATTACCTTGCTGATTAAGTAGTAGACAAAGATAAACGCCAGGGTGGCCAGGACGCCCATTTGCAAACTGAGATCAAAGTAGATGGTAGCGCCGACCAGGATGATAATCGGCAGAAAGAAGTACCAGATGTTCGGATTCGCCGGAACTACAAAGGTTTCCCCGGCTTTCATGTCGATCTTTTCTGAGCCCGGAGGGGCAAGAACACCGGTTTCCTGAGCTCTTTTTTCAGCAGCTTTCATTGGTCCGAAGATTGGGATAACCCCGAGGATCACCAGGGGAACAATGATCACGGCAAACCAGGCATAAAAGTTAAAGGGAATAGTTTTGATAAATTCGGCGATGCCCGAGTCACTTGTGCCCAGACCATTCTCAACCATCAGGATGCCGATAAATACGGCCCAGGTTGAAATCGGCACCAGGACACAGGTGGGGGCGGCTGTCGAGTCCACAATATAAGCCAGATATTCACGCGAAACCTTATGTTTATCGGTAACCCGGGTCATCGATGAACCGATGGTCAGGCAGTTTAGATAGTCATCGATAAAAATAGCCAAACCAAGCACCCAGGTCCAAAGCAGTGTACTCTTTCTGGTCGTTGCTTTTTTTGATACCCATTCACCAAAAGCGTACGCGCCCCCGCTTTTTTCAATCAGGGCGATAATGCTGCCCATCAGGCCGCAAACAATAATCAGCCAGGCGATACTCTCATTCATCATAATATTGAGCAGTTCTGCGCTAAAGGGCTCAAAAAAGCCCATGCCATATTTCATGACATAACCAAGTAAAGCGCCAAGAGTCAGAGCCTCAAGAATGCGTTTGGTGTAAAAGATAAAAATCAAGAGAAAAGCCGCGGGTATAAGGCTCAGTACTTGGTAAGAATCACTCTCTTTCGGGATCAAGAAGATAGCGACCAGGAATAATAAAATTAAAATGGCGTAAGTTTTATAGTAAGTGCTGTAGTTTTCCCGGCCTGAAGGTTCAGCTTGGAGCTTCGGTTCCTGCATTTGAAAACCTCCTTTTATTTTAATGTTATCTATTCACGCAATTATCATGCCGTTCTCATTTACAGCTATTTGAGTCGCTGTATAAATTAAAAAAAACAGCAGATCTCTGTAATTAAATACAGTCATAAAAGGTCGTGTAAGATCATTTACCTCTTTCACCTGGTTTAAATAAATGAGGAATGTGGTTCTAACTGACAGCTAAATAGTCAACTTTGAAGAGAATTTTGTCAGATTTGACAACAAGAACAGTTTTTTTGCGCTTTTTCTGTCCATTATAAAAATATAACTCTGTTCATCGTTGGCATAACTATTGCGAGATTATAGACCAGATTAATAATACTAAAATAAGGATGTGATTTTTTCGATCATGTACGCAAAAAAGCTACCGGAGCTATTAAATCGAGAAAGAAAAATGTTTATCGAAAATCACCCCCGATCTCAGGATCTATTTGAGAAGGCTAAAGTTAATCTTCTTGGTGGAGTGCCTATGAACTGGATGATAAAATGGGCCGGGGATTACCCGATATTTGTTGATAGGGCAAAGGGTGCGCACTTTACGGATGTAGATGGCCATCGTTACCTGGATCTCTGTTTAGGGGATACGGGGGCGATGACTGGCCATGCACCGGATGCCGTTCTGGAAGCGATCACCAGGCGGGTCAAAAACGGCACAACCCTGATGCTGCCAACAGAGGATTCAATCT
Organism: Bacillota bacterium; assembly: GCA_041309745.1. Classification (GTDB taxonomy): domain Bacteria; phylum Bacillota; class Dethiobacteria; order DTU022; family DTU022; genus UBA993. The sequence goes on from JBFYYZ010000220.1 coordinate 3,677, forward strand.
ATGTTGGTGCCGAATTGCAGCGGCGCTTTGGGCTCCCCTATTGGCAGTTTGCCCTAACCGCTACTGATGCCAACCGTTTTTCGATCAGGCTGGCCCGGCATATTACCGGTCGTCCGAAAATACTGGTCTACAATTGGTGTTATCATGGAACGGTTGATGAAAGCTTTATAACTCTCTATCCGGATGGGCAGGCAAAAGCAAGACAGGGCAATCTCGGACCCCCGGTTGAGCCTTCTGTCACGACTAAGGTCGTTGAGTTTAATGATCTGCCTGCCCTGGAGAAAGCACTGTCTGAAAAAGATGTCGCCTGTGTGTTGGCTGAGCCGGTGATGACCAATATTGGTATTATTCACCCTGATCCGGGTTATCACCTGGCTTTGCGTGAGTTGACGAAGAAAACCGGAACCCTGCTGATCATTGATGAGACCCATACAATCTGTGCCGGGCCTGGCGGCTATACTGCGCTGCACGGATTAGAACCGGACATTCTGACCATCGGCAAACCGATTGCCAGTGGTATACCGGCAGCCGTCTACGGTTTTTCTCAAACAGTAGGAGATATGATCCAGGATTCAATAGAAGTTGAAGATTGCGACACGGGCGGTATTGGTGGTACTCTGGCTGGTAACGCTCTGTCCGTTGCCGCGATGCGGGTTACTCTTGAAGAAGTGCTGACCGAAGAGGCCTATGCTATAACGATCCCACTTGCCAATCGTTTTATTGATGGTGTAAATGAGGTTATTCATGAATTTAATTTACCCTGGAATGTTACCAGCTTGGGATGCCGTGCCGAATACTGGTTCCGGCGCGAGCCGGCCCGTAACGGGCAGGAAGCTGCAGAAGCCATCGATACTGAATTAGATCGCTATATGCACCTTGCTGCTCTGAACAGGGGGATCCTGATGACTCCCTTCCATAATATGGCTTTGATTTCACCGCAAACCAGTAATGAAGATCTGGACAGACATACAGAAGTTTTCAGAGAGATCGTCCGTAACCTGGTTGACTAAATTAGTGCGGCCGTTGCTGTCCATCCAAAACCGGGCGGCCGCTTTTTCCCTTCAATGATAGTCAAAAAGATAGTCTGGAATTACATCCCCTGTCTTATTCCCAGGTCCCTGATGCGCCTGTAGAGAGTCGATTCGCTGATGCCGAGGTTTTTGGCGGCATCTTTTTTACCCAGTGTTGTATAACCGGAATGATCTAGTTGTTTCTTAATAATCTCCCTTTCCAGGGTTTCCAGTTCGTCTTTAAACGAGGGGATTGCGGTTTGAGCAGTTTTACAGGCCTGCTGAATACGCGGTTGAATGCTGGATATAGTGATCCTTGCTCCCTTCTCAAAACTTGTTGCGTATTCCATGGCATTTTCAAGTTCGCGGACATTTCCCGGCCAATCGTAAGTTTTAAATAAAGCAAGGGCATCTGTCTCGAACCCTTTAATATTTTTATCCAGTATTTTGTTAAATTTGTCGAGAAAATAATAAAGGAAGGTTTCGAGATCTTCTTTTCTCTCGCGCAGCGAGGGAATATGCAGAGGGATAACACAGAGCCTGTAGTATAAATCCTCACGGAACTCTCCATCTTTAACCATCCGCGCCAGGTTCTGGTTTGTGGCGGCAATCACCCTTACATTTACCGAAATAACATGGTTACTGCCAACCCTTTCCACTTCGCGCCGCTGCAAAACGTGAAGCAGTTTTACCTGAAGGTGAAGCGGTAGGTCACCAATTTCATCAAGAAAAATTGTTCCTTTATGGGCGATCTCGAACTTCCCGGCTTTGCCCCCTTTGTGAGCGCCGGTGAATGCGCCGCTATCATAGCCGAATAATTCAGTTTCCAGGAGTGTCTCCGGAATCGCACCGCAATTGACGGTGATAAAAGGCTCAGTTTTTCGTTGGCTGTTAAAATGAATGGCCCTGGCAAAAAGTTCTTTGCCTGTGCCGCTTTCACCGGTAATTAAGACTGTTGAGTTAGTTTCGGCGATCATCATCGATCGATCAATACTTTCGCGGATTTGACAGCTGCTACCCAGTATATCGACAAACCGTACTGCGCGTTGTTTATCTGTCATATTGTAGATTTTTTTCTTCATTTCCTGAAACTCATGGAATGTCACCAGTGCCCCGGTGCAGATTTTACGATCGTTTTCCAAAGTCAGGTCATCGATCAGGATTGGATCGATGCTAATTATAAGATGTCGCTGACGTTTATGAGCATCTTTGTAGATTGTTTCAAGGTCTTCGTAACGTATTTTCCTGGATACTGCTTCGCTAATTGGGATGTTGCCCCATAAATTAACGATTAAAGTGCCGATCAGTTTGTTTTTTTCAGTCTGGAGGATTTTCGTTGCCGCAGAATTGCAATTGGTAATCAGGCCGCGGGTACTGGTAACCAGGATCCCTTCGCGAATGTTTTCGACAATCATACTAAGTTCGTTGGCAATTTCAACCTGCGCTACTTTAGCGCCAATCAGGAAAGCCATGCGCGATAAGAAAATAAGATTGCTTTCGCTATTTGCGAGCAATTTTCTTTTCTGCTTCTGGCTGAATGCTACAAGAGCAATGAGGCCAATAATTTCACCATCAAGCGAGATAGGACAGCAGATTTCCGCCTGCTCATTCTCCCTCGCTCCGTAAGGAGGATCGGGGCTGGGATTTTCATTGATATAAGGTTCCCCACTTTTTAATAACTGTCCATATATGTAACCAGATTCTAGATCCCCGTCTTCTTCCAGTAACCCGACTTTTTTCTTGTAGCGGCCAGTGCCGGCTATAATAGTCAGACTGCTGTCGATTATTTCAGTTTCAATCTCCAGGGCAGCGGTTACCGCTTCAGCAACCTGTTGCACTGTATCTTTGATTAAGCTCAGTCTGGTCAAAAGATTATTCCTCTCGACGATAAATAAATCTTCTATTGTCAGTTTTGACAATTGCCTGACTCAGTATAGCATTATCATGAACTAGAGGCAAAATATAATTTAGTGGTCTTGAAGCTCGGGGTTTCCTTGACACTGTTATATTAAAAATATATAATATAGACAATAATCGAATCAAATCGTACTAATCGTCATGTGCATGACAGCCGGATTTGAACCCGGTTTTTATCATCTAAACAAGGAGGTAAGATCGTGGATAAAAATAAAAAGGAACAAGTTGTGGAGCCATTAGAAGCTGTATTAAATCCTGATCCTGCAAAAGAAGGCGACAGCATTCGTATTTCATCTGAAGTGATCGCTGTGATAGTCAGCCTCGTATCCAGTGAAGTGCCGGGTATTGCCGGAATGAGCGGCGGATTGGTTGGTGGCATTGCTGAGAAACTTGGGCGTCGTGATTTGACTAGAGGAATCAAGGTTCAGGTAAACGAAAATAAGGTCGTTATCGATCTGAATGTTATTGCCGAGTACGGTGTATCCATTGTTGAAGCTACAGACAAGCTGAAAAAAGAGATTCGCACCAGTGTTGAGAAAACAACCGGTTTAACGGTAGAGGCTATCAACATTAATGTTCAGGGCATCAATTTACCAAAAGCCGAGGTAGAAGCGGAAGAAGAGTCCGAATAAGAAAACGAAGAGTAAAAGCTCTGTATTTTACATCATAACAATAAAAAGCCGACGTCAAAAAAAGATGCCGGTTTTTTTTGTTCTTGCAGGGAAAATTATCCGTTAAAGCGAATTACTTGGCTGTTTTAGGATCACTTTGTTACTTTTGCAGGGGGAAGACAGCCGTTTATGAATAAAGGTTTGCATGAAAAACTGATCCTCGGGCTGCTGGCTTTACTGCTGATTGGTGGAGGTTTCTGGCGGGCTGCTCAGCATAAGAGTCCTGAATTGGGTGCTTTGCAGGCCGGTTTTACTAGGCAGACTGGCGATACAATCGCACCGGATGATCAAGAAGCAGAAATGATCACAGTCCACCTGGTTGGTGCCGTCACCAGCCCCGGAGTTTATCACCTGCCAGCAGGATCTCGGGTTTACGAGCTGCTCGAAATGGGTGGCGGGCTGACAGAAGAGGCTGACACTGAAGGTTTAAACCAGGCCCGGCCGCTACTTGACGGTGAACAGGTCTTGGTCGGAACCAGGGTTGAAGTAGGAGAATCACAAAGATCCGCTTTGTCACAAGAGGGCAAAATAAATATTAACCTGGCTACAACAGCCGAATTGATGGCCCTGCCCGGTATCGGCGAGGTCAGGGCTAAGCAGATCGTTGAATACAGGGATAAAAACGGGTTTTTCACCGATCCCCGGGAGCTTATGGATGTAAGCGGAATCGGTGAAAAAACCTACAGCAGCTTAGCCGATTTGATTACGATCTATTAAGCGCTATTCAACCTGCCAGCAATTAAGATATTCTTCCTGTTCACAACTTAAACTGTCAATGCTAATCCCCATTGATGCAAGTTTAATTGAGGCTGTTTGCTGATCGTATTCATGGGGCAGCTTTATCACTGCCTTTGGCAGCTTTTTGCCTTCCCGCAGCAGGTAGAGCATCGCCCCAAACTGCAGGGCAAAGGAAAGATCCATGATTTCGGCCGGGTGGCCATCGCCTGCCGCCAGGTTTACCAGTCTTCCTTCTCCCAGGAGATAAATGCGTCTGCCGTCGTTCATTTCATACTCATCGATATTTTGACGCGGTTGGCCGGTAAGCTTGCCGAGAGCGGCTAAAGCCTGCTTGTTAATTTCTACATCAAAATGGCCGGCATTGCTTAAAATAGCGCCATCTTTAAGCAGAGGAATATGTTCTTCGGCAATGATATTGCGGCAGCCGGTGGTAGTGACAAAGATGTCCCCCAGTTTCGCCGCCTCAATCATTGGCATAACACGGAAACCTTCTACGACAGCTTCGAGAGCATGGATCGGTTCTACCTCAGTGATAACCACGTTAGCGCCCAGGCCTGCCGCCCGCATCGCCACTCCACGTCCACACCAGCCAAAACCGGAAACAACCACCGTCTTTCCGGCAATCAGCAGATTTGTTGTACGCATTATTCCGTCCCATACTGACTGGCCTGTACCGTAGCGGTTGTCAAATAAATACTTGCACATGGCATCGTTAACCGCTATAACCGGAAAAGTTAAAGCCCCATCTTCCGCCATCGCCCGCAAACGAATCAGGCCGGTGGTTGTTTCTTCAGCGCCGCCGATCACCTGATCAAGAAGATCGCGTCGCTCCGTGTGGAGCATGGTTACCAGGTCGCCGCCGTCGTCAATCACCAGCTGAGGGCCCTGACCTAAGGCGCTGCGGATATGCGATGAATACTCGCTGTCGGTTGCGCCGTGCCAGCCGAAGACTTCGATTCCATCTTCGACTAAAGCGGCGGCGATGGCATCCTGGGTTGAAAGAGGATTGCTGCCGGTGATTGTCACCTCAGCTCCGCAGGCCCGGAAAGCTTCGGCCATGTAAGCTGATTTTGCTTCCAGGTGTATACAGACGGTCATTTTGATTCCCTTAAAAGGCTGATCATGGCTGTGTTGTTCGATCAGGTAATTCAAAACCGGCATGTGGCGGCTAACCCAGTTAATGCGTCGATGCCCTTCCGGCGCCAGTTTGATATCTCTGATTTGACTCATTCTAATCTCTCCTTTTACGATTGAAGTAATGATCACTGGAGGTTTCATCCGCAGTCAGTTCAGGTTTGCATAACAACTGTTTCTATTCCGTAACCGGGCCCGGAATTCCTTCTTCTAAAAAAGTGCTCGCAGATGAAGGATATTGGCTTAGTTTGAAGAATATAAACTCCAGTAACCCTGCCGTGCAGGGACGGTTTTCATGCTTGACAAGCCTGAAAACTTTGTTTAGTGTACAAAAGGGTTATAAAAAGAGGAGGTTTTAACGTGAAAAAGTGGTTAGCTTTACTTCTGGTAGTGGTGTTTGTCTTTGCTGTAACTGGTTGTGGCACTCCCACGCCACCGGCTGATGACACCGGTGATGATGATGCCGGGGAAGCACCGGCTGAACTGAAGGTTGGGATGGTAACCGACGCCGGGACCATCGATGATAAGTCCTTCAACCAGGGCACTTGGGAAGGAATCTTGCTTGCGGCCAGCGATTTCGGTCTGGAAACCCGTTACCTGCAGCCGGCAGGAACAACTGAAGCAGATTACATTACTGAAATTGGCAACCTGGTAGATGCCGGCTTCCAGCTTATAATCTGCCCCGGGTTCAAGTTTGAAACGGCAATCTTTGATGTTCAGACCAGGTACCCCGATGCTAAGTTTGTCATTCTCGACGGTTTTCCGCATGCCGGAGACTGGACACCTGTTGTCAATGACAACGTGGTTTCAATTTTCTTCGCCGAACATGAAGCCGGATTCCTTGGCGGGCTGGCGGCAGCTTTACAGTTGAAGGAAGGCGAAGTCGGATTTATCGGCGGCATGGAGATTCCGGCTGTTCAGAAATTCAACTGGGGCTTCCAGCAGGGCGTTCTTTATGCTAATGAAAATTATGACACCAACGTTGTAATGAAAGCAGAAAACTTCATTTACGAGGGAACAGATCGG
>JBFYYZ010000221.1:0-2752 GCA_041309745.1 Bacillota bacterium
TTTTTAACCCTGTCACGCCGTCATGCGGCTATCCCTAAGCGAAGCTGCTGCCGCAGGGCTTTTTTAAGGGGCGCCTTTCTGGCTGGCGGCAGTATCTCTGTTTCCAGGCGCTCAGGCTACCACCTGGAAATAAACTGCGGCAGTCCTGAAGATACAGGGGTTTATCAGCAGCTGCTCAAGTCTTATAATCTCAAGCCGCTATTAAGAATCAGAAACGATACAGCTTATCTCTACTTTAAAAATGCTGAGGCTGTTGCCGACTTCTTAAGAATTATCGGCGCCGGTAGCGCCCTGCTGCAATTTGAAAGCCAGCGTGTGGTCAAGAGCATGCGCAACCGGGTTAACCGCCTGGTTAACTGTGAAACAGCCAATCTCGGCAAAGTGGTGGCTTCGGCCCAGCAGCAGCTTGACCTGATTGGTGAGCTGGATCGTACCATCGGCCTAAACAATCTTTCTTCTTCGCTGAAGGATATTGCCCTGCTGCGCCGTAAGTATCCCGAAGCATCTTTCAAAGAGTTAGGCGAGTTGTCAGCCCCCCCGCTAACAAAATCCGGCATCAGCCATCGCTTTCGGCAGCTGGAGCAGATCATCCGCAAAACCAGAAAACCCTGAGACAAGCAAAAATCATGCCAGTCAGACCATTTAAGGCAGGAATTATCCCGCCAGTTGTCGAAAAAAGTACATAGTCACCAAGGTAGTTAAGAATAAAAATACAGGAGCAGATTTGATGAAGATCGATTATAATCTGAAGCTTGAACAAAACCAAAAGCTGATCATTACGCCGGAGCTGAAACTGGCGATTACCCTTTTGCAGTACTCCTCGCTGGAGCTGATCGAGCATATTGAACAGGAGCTCCTCGAAAACCCTGTTCTGGAGATTCAGGACAACCCAGAGCCGGATAAAGAACGGGAGAAAGAATCGGAAAATGTTGAATCGGTGGGAACAGACGAAGCATCAACAGCCGGTTCAACTGACGACCTGCCCTGGGAAGAATATTTCCGCGATATGGATCTCAGCAGTAGCTATAATGCGCCGGTGCGTTCGCGGGAGGAAGCAGAACAACAACCAACGGTGGAAAATTGTGCCGGCCTGACCGGCTCGATGCAGGAAGATCTCTGCGGTCAGCTGCGGATGCTTGATCTGACACCACAGCAGGTTACCGTTGCTGCATACCTGGCCGGAAACCTTGATCACAATGGATACCTGCAGGGAGAACTTGAAGATCTGGCTGAGGCGATCGGTGCTGAACCGTCTGAAATAGAAGAAGCGCTTAAGGTTATTCAAAGGCTCGAACCGGCAGGAATCGGCTGCCGCAATCTGCAGGAATGCCTTTTACTGCAGCTGCAGCGGCTGGTTAATCCTCCTCATCTGGCCGTTGAGATAGTTACCAACTATCTGCCGGCTGCTGCTGATAGTCGCTACCGTTACCTGACCGGCCGCCTCGGTTGTACGGAAGAGGAAATAAAAGAGGCGGTTGAATTCATCCGAACTCTCAATCCGAAACCGGGTAGCATCTTCGGCGAAGGCGAGGAAACACGCTACATCGTCCCTGATATTATTATTGAAAAAATTGATGGTCAGTATCTGGTGACGGCTAACGATGGTAGGATCCCGCAGCTGACAATCAGCCCTTTTTACCAGCAGATCCTAAGAGATGATGCCAGTGATGAGCAGCTTTCCACCTTTATCAAGAATAAAATTGAAAAAGCCTGCTGGCTGATTCGCAGCATCGAACAAAGAAGAATGACCCTCTTTAAGGTCGCCCAAGAGATTGTCCAGATTCAGGAAGCATTTTTAGAACAGGGCATTAAGAATCTGAAACCCCTAACTTTAAAAGAGGTGGCTACCAACGTCGGAGTTCACGAATCAACAGTAAGCCGCGCCACTGCCAATAAGTATATCCAGACCCCCAGGGGTCTTTTCCCCTTAAAATTTTTCTTCTCCAGCGGTCTTACCGGAGCAGGCGGGATAGATTATTCTTCGCACAGCATTAAAACATACCTGCGGGAGCTGATTGATGCCGAAGATCCTCAAAAGCCGCTTAGCGATCAAAATCTGGCGGAGCTGTTGCAGGAGAAGGGGATCAATATTTCCAGGCGCACAGTAGCGAAGTACAGGGAAGAGATGTCGCTACCTGCTTCATACAAGCGCCGTCGAACCTGAACAATTAGGTGGTGAGCTGATTTGATAAAAAAAGAGAGCATCAAAACGGTTGCTGTTAAAGGGAAGAAAGTCTTGATGAGGGTTGATTTTAATGTGCCACTGGAGGGTGATGCTGTTCGCGATGACACCCGGATCAGGGCTGCTCTGCCGACGATCAATTTCTTGCTGGAGAGCGGAGCCCGACTGGTCCTTGCTTCGCATCTGGGGCGTCCGAAAGGTGTACCGCATCCGGATCTGAAACTTGATCCGGTGGCAAAGAAACTGGGTGAGCTGTTGGGCAGGCCGGTCAAAAAACTGGACCTGGTAACTGGTCCGGAAGTGAAAAAGGCGGTAGAGTCTTTGTCAGACGGAGAACTGCTGCTGCTTGAGAATGTTCGCTTCGAAGAGGGCGAGGAAAAAAACGATCCCGATTTTGCCCGTGAGCTGGCAGCCCCTTTTGATCTTTTTGTTAATGATGCTTTCGGCACGGCCCATCGCGCTCATGCCTCTACGGTCGGAGTGGCCGCATTTATTCCTGCTTATGCCGGTTTGCTGATGCAAAAGGAAATAGAAGAACTTTCCCGCTGCCTTGATGAGCCGGGTCGGCCC
>JBFYYZ010000222.1:0-4677 GCA_041309745.1 Bacillota bacterium
TCAAGTCCTGCAGGGTTTTCGGCCGGAGCAGCCAGGGTAGGGGTTGCTGTAAAGGCAATTAGCAGGGCTAAAAGCAAAACAGCAACTATTTTGATTAACATCCTTGTTTTCAACAGACAGATCTCCCTCACTTATGATCCTGATTTGATCAATATTGGTTTCGGGATACTTTCCTAATAAAATAATACCTCTTAAACAAACTATACTATATTCACTACGACTTAGCAATTGCCACCGCAGTTTCAACACTATTGCTGTCCCGGAGTTTAGTTTATATATAAATACAATCCAAATCATTTAATGGTATGATAAATCAGTTAATCAAGGTTAATGCCTGTAAGTCGTAATTTAACGGTCGAAGAGGATGGTTCATAGTGTGCAGGGTAATCTACAATGAAATAAGTGCACAAAGTGCTCTAAACAAGCTGAAGCGGAAGATCCCCTATGGTTGGGATCTAAATATCTACAGGGGCTGCCAGCATGGCTGCCGTTACTGTTATGCCCTCTACTCGCACCAATATCTTGGCTCGGAACATTTCTCCCACGAGATATATATCAAAACCAATGTGGTAGAGCTGCTCGAGAAAGAGCTGCGGGCAACAGGCTGGAAAGGCGAGGTGATTAATATCGGCGGAGTAACTGACAGTTACCAGCCGGCAGAAGCCGAATATAAATTGATGCCTCAGGTTTTAAAACTGCTGATTAAATACAAAAACCCGGCAATCATCTCGACCAAATCGGATCTGGTTTTGAGAGATTATGACCTGATCGATCAGCTGTCCCGTCTTACCTATATTAATATTGCAGCAACCATTACCATTATTGATGAATCGGTAAGAGAAAAAATTGAACCGGGAGCGGCTTCTGCTGCCAGGCGTTTTGCGATGCTGAAAGAGTTTAAAAAAACGAGGGCCTCCATCGGTTTGCATGTAATGCCAATTATTCCGCTCTTAACCGATTCTCAGGCAAACTTACAGGCGCTCTTTTCTCAGGCCAGTGATTGTGGTGTCGACTATCTGCTGCCGGGCACACTTTACCTGCGGGGTAAAACCAGGACGGCCTTTTTTAAGTTTATTGCTGAAGAGTATCCCGATAAACTAGCATCGCTGCAAGCGATCTATAAAACAGGCGCTGCAGACAAAAGCTATAAGAACCAGCTATACAGTGTTGTTAATCCGCTCAGGGAGAAATACAGTCTGTTGGGTAGCTACATGAAACCAATGCGCGAAAGAATGCCCCCGGTTAACAATCATCCTTAGCTTTCTGTTTTGACTTCGCGACTGGCTTGCCGGTTAAAGTTCTAAAATAGAATAGCGGATCAAGAAGGCGATGACAATAAGTAGAACTACCAGAAATTTAAGGCACTCAACCACTTATCCTTCAGTTAAAGCTTTTTAGGTTTGATTGTAGACTGACAGCATGGTATGATGTCACAGGCAAGCCAAGCACCAATAATCACAGCAAATATGGAATATCAGCAGCGGGGGATCAACCAATAGAAAAACGATTTTTATCGGCCACGCGATTCAACCAATTGCGGGCATGGGCCGTTCATTTTTATACAGCACTAGGTCTTATTGCGGGGCTGATGGCTTTTGACGCTATCTATCGTGGTGAAGCACGACAGGTTTTTATTTGGCTTGCTATTGCTGCGGTTATTGATGTTACCGATGGTACACTGGCCCGCCGTTTTGAAGTCAAGCGTTGGGTTCCACAGTTTGATGGCTGTTTGCTTGATAGTATTATCGACTACCTGAATTACACTTTTATCCCCGTTGCTTTTGCCTATCACTTCGAGCTGATCCCTCCAATTGCTTTGCCGGTTTTAGGGCTGGTTCTGATCGCTGCAGCTTATGGTTTCTGTATCTCTACCGCTAAAACAGCTGATGGATATTTTACCGGTTTTCCGAATTACTGGAACGTAATGATCTTTTACTTTTACTTGCTGGAGTTTCCCCCGCTTATCAATGCATTAATAATGCTACTTTTTGTGGTTCTTGTATTTGTGCCAATCCGCTTTATTTCTGCTTCTACCGAAAAATTCAGATTATTAACTGTAGTTATAATGGTTCCTTATGGGATTGCGCTGGTCATTTTGGGAGTTACCATGTACGATGTCGACAAGCGTCTGGTAATCGGCTCGCTAATTGCTGCGTTTTATTATTTTGCAGTATCGTTTTATTTGCATTTTACGGAGAAGACTTCACAGGAGAAAAATATTATCTAAAGGCCACTGTTCCATCTGACAACATCCAAATAGTCACCGTGAAAGCTCCCGTTTGAAACGATAATTCCTGAACTATTTAAGGTCAGAGGATTCCCTTGCTGGTCGGTACAGCAACCCCCGGCTTCATTTACGATGAGCAGACCGGCAGCAAAATCCCAGACTGATAGTTTGTATTCAAAGTAGGCATCAAAACGGCCGCAGGCAACCCAACATAAATCAAGGGCTGCGCTGCCAAATCTCCTAATGCCGTGTATGTTTTGTTCAAAGAGCTTTTCAATACTGGACAAGGTTTTACGCATCATGGCGCCACGGTCATAGTAAAAACCGGTTGACACGATAGCTTCCTGCAGTGAAGATGTTCTCGAAACAGCAATTATTTCACCGTTTAAAAAAGCCCCCATGCCTTCTGCGGCGCTGAATAACTCTCCGCGTTCCGGATCGAACACAACTCCGGCTTTTACCTGACCGTAACGGGCATAGGCGATGGATACACTGAAATGAGGAATTTGGTGCGCGTAGTTGTTGGTGCCATCCAGTGGGTCTATGATCCAGAGATCCGGTTCATTTATGTTGGCCGAAAGATCATTCTCTTCAGCAATAAAGCTGTGGCTGGGGTATTGGTCTGATATTATCTTAATAATTTTTTCCTGAGCGTCGTAATCGGCTTCAGTGACCAAATTGTTATCGGCTTTTTCAGAAAATGAAAAGCTGCCCTTCTTATTAATAATTATTTCTCCTGCCTGCCGGGCTGCCGATTCTGCCAATTTTAGTTTTTCATTAGTAAAGATTTCCATCAAATGACCTGCCTCTTAATGTATTTTGTGGACCTGCCTGTTTCCAATTGTAACACAAAGGTCTGAACGCTCATTTTAATTATTCTTTTATCCATGGAAGTATTGATTAAGAAACCTTTTCTGTGTTAGTCTAAATGCAGCAATCGTAAAAAGTTTTTCCGGCTTGGTTTCCGCTTTGCCAGAACAGATTTACAAGCTGATTACTGAATTGGTCCAGTTTTAAAATAAAAGAAAAGGTAAGTAGAGATCATGAAAATTAATGCAGCGCTTTTCATTGAAACAGTTTCGAAATACAATCCGATAGCTATCTACGTCCCCGGATCACCGGATCCGGACGCTATTGCCTCAGCCTATGCCATTAAGATAATCCTTAAATACCACTCGTTGGAAGCCGATATATTTACAGAAAAAGGTTTGTCGCTGCATCAAAATAAAGCGTTCACGAATAGGCTGAAAATCCCGCTAAAAATCGGCAAAGAAATAAATATAGATATATATCAGGCATATATTGTGCCTGATTTTCAAAATAACTGGATTGAAAGTGTCGGTGACAAAATACCCTGTGTGGCGCATATTGACCATCACCGGGCAGCTGAAGCTCCAGTCAAAGCAGAGTTTTCACTGATAAGCACAGAAGCCGGTTCAACCAGCACCCTGGTCGCCCTGATGGTTAAGAAATTAAATCTAGATCTATCCGAAAACGAGATGATTGCGATTGCAACGGCTCTGACCTTTGGCATTCAGACCGATACTGATAAATACGACAATATTACGGATCTTGATTTCGATGCCCTCAGCTATTTGTCGGAATATGTTGATAGGGATATATTGCAAGGGATCAATAGTACCCCGCTTTATCCCCAAACTGCAGAGCTATACGATCGAGCCATCGAGAAAGAAGTTATTTATAAGGATTGGGCTTTCTACGGACTCGGCTATATTGATGCCAAACACAGGGATTCTATTGCCATAACCGCCGATAGAGTATTGAAGAATGCTGAGTACAAAGTGGTGGCTGTTTTCGCCGTTATTGAAAATCACAAAAAACAGGAAACATATCTCGATGTATCACTACGCACCAAAATCAGTAATGTTGATCTTAACCGGATCATTAAAAATATCACCCCCAATGGCGGCGGCCGAAAGTACAAGGGAGCTTACCAGGTTAAACTTAATTATCTAAAAAACGCTCCTGATAAAGACTTACTCTGGCAGGTTGTGGAGGCAGCTACCTTGGAGACGCTACGTAAAAGCAGAGATGCCTTTTATCACACCGGAATCAAGGGTATTTACAGCAGCGTAAAAGATAAATTACGTACAATTTTTATTAAGGAGGGGGCTAAATAATGGATAATAAAGAAAGTTACCGTCAAAAAATGCAGGACCAGTTAGATCTATGGAAAGAAGAGCTGAAGAAACTTAAAGCTCAGGCTCAGACAGCCGGGGCGGAAACGATGAAAAACCTACCGGAGCAAATGAAAGTTTTAGAAAACAAGATTGAAGAAGGGGCCGAAAAGCTGAAAGAATTTGTAAACGCTAATGAAGAAGCCTTTGAGGCTTTGCGGGAAGGTTTGGATTCAGCCTGGGAATCACTGGCCTCTGGTTTTAGTGATGCAAAGGCAAAATTTAAATGGAAAAAAGAGTAATTAAATTAAA
>JBFYYZ010000223.1:0-3465 GCA_041309745.1 Bacillota bacterium
AAAAAAGCTTGGGCATGATATTACTGTAATTTCCGGTCCCCCCTATATTGATCCTCTGGAACAGGTCGAAATTAAAAAGTTGCCTTCCATGTATGATGTATATGACCACCGGTTGCCCCGGCCTTTATCAAGACTATTGAACCCATTGAATTTTTGGGAATGGGTACAAATAATTTCGAAAGGTTTTCCTGAGCCTTTTTCCTTTACTCTGCGTACCTATTTGTATTTGCGCAAGCGCCTAAAACGTGGTGATTTTGATCTGGTGCATGACAACCAGTCTCTTGGATACGGGCTTTTGTTATTGCGTCGCTGGGTACCGGTAACCGCCACGGTCCATCATCCAATGCATGTTGACCGGGAAGCAGCCCTCAAACAGGCCAGGAGCAGGCGGGAGAAAATCAAAAAGCGCCGTTTTTACGGTTTTATAGCCATGCAAGACCGGGTTATACGGCGTCTTGACGGGTTAGTTACGGTTTCACAGGCGGCTAAGGAGGCCAATGTCACTGCTTATCGCATTCCTGAAAAAAGTATGACGGTCATCTACAACGGTGTAGATACGGACGTCTTTCGCTCGCTTAATTTAGAGAGAGAAGAAAATCGGTTGCTGTTGGTCACCAACACTGAAGACCGCAAAAAAGGTGTGCTTTATTTATTACAGGCTATGGTGAAACTGCCGCCAGAAGTGAAGCTGACTATAGTCGATGAAGTTAAACCGCGAAACTATGCTTATGTGCTGCGCGAAGAAATGGGACTTCAGGAGCGGGTAACTTTCACCGGTCGTTTATCCACTACAGAACTTGTTGAACAGTATAATACAGCAAGCGTTGTGATCGTTCCCTCCGTTTATGAAGGGTTTGGCCTGCCGGCCGCGGAAGCTTCAGCCTGCTCAACACCGGTTATTGCTTCCAGCGGGGGAGCTTTGCCCGAGGTGGTGGCCGACGGTGAAACAGGTATTCTGGTTCCGCCGATGGATCCGGAGGCTCTGGCTGAAGCCATTCGCACTCTCTTGGCCGATCCGGATTTAAGGGAGAGGCTGGGAAATAATGGGCGTGAAAGAGTCCAACGTTTATTTACCTGGCAGAAAGCAGCCGAAGAACATACAGAATATTTTCTGGAGGTTATTAATGAATACAGTCGACTTCACGCTGTTAGGCATAAAAGAGGGTGAATTAATACTTGATGCGGGTTGCGGCGTAGGTAGGCATAGCTGGAACCTAATCAAAGGTAACCACCGGGTTGTTTCGATCGATCTTGATTTGGAAGCCCTGACCGAAAACTACGGCTTTATGAAATACATGGATACCCTGGGCGAAACCAAGGGCACTTTCTGTGTTATTATGGGCAATGTTCAGGCCCTTCCTTTTTCTGATGCTACCTTTGACCGGGTCATCTGTTCGGAAGTCCTTGAACATGTTGATGATTATTTTGAAGCGATGTCTGAGCTGGTGCGAGTGCTTAAACCGGGCGGCACCATAGGCATATCGGTCCCCACCTGGATTACAGAAGTTTTTTATTGGAAGTTAGATAAAAATTATAGCCATCCAGGGGGGCATATCCGGATTTTCCGGGCTTATCAGGTGCGCGATTTACTGCAAGCCTTCAGGCTTAAAATTCTCAGCAGCAACCGTCGCCACAGTCTACACTCGCCATACTGGTTTTTAAAATGCCTTTTCGGACTCGACCGGGAGGACGCTTTATTACCGCGTGCTTATAATCGCTTTCTCTGTTGGGTTGAAAACAATTCATCCCCGCCTTTTAAGTTTCTGGAAAGACAGTTCGATCCTCTCTTCGGTAAAAGCCTGGTTTTCTATGCCCTCAAAGAGGAAGGTCCGGCAGTGGGCGCCGCGGATGCCCGCGCAGCATTAGAACATCGGCAGTAGAAGGAATATGGCGGGCAATCAAGTTTAGGCTTCTGAGGATAGTCCTGGTCAGGGGTTTCGGCAGCCGCTTCAGTAAGCTTCCATACCTGGGAACACCGAATAAAAGAGATGTGCCCCAGATTTTTTCCTGCTGCAGGGAAGGCTTAACCAGGGCTTTAAGCACTTTATAATCAACCCGAATCGTATGATCAACAGGGGTGTCCCAGGGCATCACCCCTTCGGGTTTTTTGATGCGCATTTGAGTGATCAAACGTCCAAGGCGAAAGCCCGCGCTTTCAAAATTAGCTACGCTGAGGACCACCCAGCCGTCAGGTTTGGTTACGCGGGCCATTTCCCGGATTGCCAGCTGGGGGTTATAGAAATGATCAATTGCCCCTTTGCAATAAACTACGTCAAAAGTATTGTCGGCAAAAGGCAGATTCTCGCCGAAAGCTCGAACCAGCTCCATTTTCAGGTTCTTTTCTGCCAGCGCCTTTCGGGCTTCTTCAATCATGACGTCGGAAACCTCAACTCCAACACCACCCATGCCCCGCTCTAAAAGCTGAATAGCATCAACAGCACGTCCGCACCCGACATCTAAAAAGAGCCCGCCGGGCTGATAGGCGGCATCTAATGTCTCGCCGATCATCTTTTCGCAAAGATACTCAAGGTCAGGGTTAATTTCAGATGGAAATACGTGATCGTCATTCCAGTGTAGGTCAACTTTATGTTCGGCAGCAACTATTTCGATTTTTTCTTGTTTTTTCATTATTTTTCCTCAGGCAGTATTTTTGCTTCATCGATAAACATTATTGGGATTTCATCTTTGACTGGATAGAGTCGTCTGCACTTTGAACAGAAAAAACCTTCATCGCCACGGTTTTCCATCGATATTTTACATGAGGGGCAGACTAAAATCGAGAGCAATTCATTGTCCATCTAGTAATCCTCCTTAAGTGTGCTACTAGGTTTGCTTATTTTTTTAATTTATAGTGCAGGGTAGTTTCTCACGATAAATTTTCACTGATTGCAGGAAACACAGCATCATAAATTCTACACTCTGCTGCCAAACCCTTTTTATTTACTAAGATTAAAGTATTTGAGAAATCCCACTACAATGGTATAAGAGAAAGTTGTCATTATTTTGCATTATGCTATGATGTTTTGTAAAGTCTTTGAACAAGAGAGGTTAAGTAAATGTTCAGTTTGATTAATAAGCTGTTTAAGATTCTAACTATCAGGGAGAAGCTTCAACTGGCAGCTCTACTCCTGGCAATAATCGTAACCGCTTTCACACAAACTCTAGGCATTGCTTCCGTGCTGCCATTTATCACTCTGATCATGGAGCCGAACCTGATTTTTGAAAACCGCTGGCTGTTTTGGATCTATCAGACGTTTAATTTCAGTAGTGTTAACAACTTTATTATATTTGCCGGGATCACGATGTTTGTAATCATTGTATTATCTAATTTGATTTCAGCTTTTACCACCTGGCTAAATTTACGTTTTGTCTGGATGAACAACCACCGCTTATCTAGACGTTTGCTTGAGAAATACCTCTCGATGCCTTATGCTTTTTTCTTAAATAAAAACAGCTCAGAACTAA
>JBFYYZ010000224.1:0-3029 GCA_041309745.1 Bacillota bacterium
GCAGCGTTCCGCTTCCCACTGCGGATCAACTTCTTTCTGCTGCAGTTCAAGATTAACCTTCGCTGCCAGATTCAACTCATCAAATAAAACCACTTCTCCGGAAAGTGTTACCTGTTCGGAAACCGGCAAATCTTCATAGATAGACCGGATCGCTGTGGCCGCCAACCGGCCGGCCCTGATCGCTTCCGGAACAGTCGCCGGTCCGCTAATCAGGTCGCCACCGGCGAATAGAGTTTGCTTACCGGTCAGAGTACCGAACAGGCTGTAATCCGCCAGTTGTCCGAGAGCCATGATGACCGAATCACATTCCCTGAAAAAACTTTTTGAGCTGTCGACCAGCAAACCGTTTCGATCAGTTCTGCTGTGATCAACTGTGATCCCATTAACCCGGCCGCTCTTAGTTTCGATGCTGCGCGGCAGAACATTAAAAATCAGTTCCACCCCTTCTCTTTCAGCAGCCTCCACTTCGTTCTGATCGGCCGGCATCTCTAACCGACTGCGTCTGTAAAACAGGGTTACATGGTGGACTCCATCGACGCGCAGCGCAGTGCGGGCACTGTCAATAGCCGCGTTTCCTCCGCCGACGACTACAACAGAACTACCCAGTGACTGCGGCAAACCAGTGTTGTAGTTACTTAAAAAATCAAGCCCGTTGTAAACATCATTGTTTTCCTCTCCCGGTAAGCCGGACATCCGCGGAATCCAGGCGCCAGTAGCCAGGAAAACATGGTCAAATTCTTCATAAAGATCATTAAGTTCAAAATCGCTACCCAGATTGTGGTTAGTTTTAAAAACAACCCCTTCGCTGCTCAAGATTTCCAGTTCCTGTTTCAGGATCCTATGCGGCAAGCGGTACTCGGGGATACCAAGGGCCAGCATCCCGCCGAGTTGATCGGAACGCTCATAGACGGTTACCGCATAGCCTGCCTGCGTAAGATAATAGGCACAGCTTAGTCCCGCCGGACCCGAACCGATCACGGCGATCTTTTTCTGCTTCTCAATGATCGCTTTTGATGGCTCATAGTTTTTAAGCCTCCACTCACCGATCGCTTTTTCCACATCCCGGATCGCAATCCCCTGGTCAAGCTGATCGCGGTTACAATTCTCTTGGCATGGGTTAAAGCAGACATATCCGGTTAAAGCCGGAAAAGGATTATTACGGCTCATAATCTGCCACGCCTCTTCCCACTGGCCTCTTTTTACTGCATCCAGCCAGGATGGAACTTCGCCCTGCAGGAGGCAGCTCTGACGGCATGGTGACAAGCGGACCTGCCTTGCAGGAGTCAGAAAACGCCATTCGCCGGTCTTGTTAACCGAGATGGCCTCCTTACCGCAGGCATAAGCTGCTGTTTCTTTAAATGGTGCCTGTAACAAAGCCCGACACCTCCTCTACATTCTCATAGCCATCGATCGTCGCCTTAATATTGGCATCGATACTGGCCGATACCCGCTGCTTAATTGCTTTAATTAAAGTATCAATTGACACCAGGCCACTGACTTTAGCCATGGCCCCTAACATTACAGTATTGACCATCGGGAAACTGCCGATGGCCAGTTTGTGTTTCCAGGCAATTTCGCGGGCGTCAATCTGGTAGATCTGGAAACTTGTGCTTTTAAAAAGCTCAGGCGGAACCGTTTCCTGCCAGCCGGGCCCGGCATTTAGAAGCAGTTTGCCTTGATCCTTGAGGCCGGCATACAAAGTGTTTCCGCTGATTGTCGCATCAAAAACCACCACGAAGTCAGGATTATAGATTCGACTGCGTGGCATCAGGCGTTCCGTACCGGCTCTGATAAAGGCCGTTACCGGTGCTCCCCTTCTTTCTGCGCCGAAAAGCGAAAAAGCACGAGCATAGTGGCCATCACGAAAGACTGCTTCAGCAAATACCGAAGCCGCTATAACAATGCCCTGACCACCCCGGCCATGTAATCTGAATTCAGTAATTGCTCTTTCCATTTGTGCCCCTCCCTGCAATATCATGCATTATGTAATTGTTTGCCTGCAATATATTGCACAGATGATTACACCCTTTTTCACCATTATGTTTTTTCCGTTATTTTTCTTCCGCGTAAATATCGGCGACAACTTCAGTCTGCCTTGCTCATTTTCACGGGCGCAGCCGTAGATCTCCGGCAGTCGTCCTTAAATTAAAGCAATCTGTTCGATGATCCCATGATCATTCCAGTTTCCCTGCCGTCTTATTTCGTCGAAGATTTTGCCGTCGTCGTTGATGATATAATCAGGGGCGTAAAGAATCACGCTTCAAAAACCTGCTCTTTCATCCTGGAAAGACAGCCGGTCATAAATATACCTCCGGTTAGATAATCTCTTTCAGGAAATATATTTTCGCAATTTTCATACCAACATTATCAATTTTAGAGTATTTTATGCTGATGCAATTTATTGTAGAGGTTGCGAATTGATATATCGAGGGTTCTTGCCGCTTCAGCTTTGTTTCCGCCTGTTTCGCTTAAGGCTGTATCCAATATTTTCTTTTCCCAGACCTGGTGCAGTTCTTTTAAACTGCCGGCCAGTGGACTTTTAAGTTCAACCGGTTCTTTTACAAGCTCTACTGCCGGCATAATTAAATGCTCTTCAGTGATCAGCTGATCCTGGCGACCTAAGTTGATGACCGCCCGGGCCATGACATTCTGCAGTTCACGGATATTTCCGGGCCATGCGTAGGCTTTCAGTTTACGGAACACTTCCGGGGCCAGTTCAACTTTATTTCGGCCATATTCCTGGGCATAACGCGACACAAAATAGTTGGCCAAAAGCGGTATGTCACTTTTAATTTCAGCCAGTTGGGGAATCTGGATTGGAAAAACATTAAGCCGGTAGTAGAGATCGCTGCGAAAGAGTCCCTGTTCAACCTGTTTTTCCAAGTCAGCGTTGGTTGCGGTAATCATCCGCACATCAATCTGCCGGCTTCTTGATTCACCAACCCTGATAATCTCGCCTTCCTGAAGCGCCCTGAGCAGCCGGGCCTGCGCCTCGGGCCCCATGGCGCCGATTTCGTCAAGAAAAAGAG
>JBFYYZ010000225.1:0-3307 GCA_041309745.1 Bacillota bacterium
TTGCCGATCAGCTTCGGCATGCCAAAATGTTTCAGGCTGCGGTAAAGCTTACCGACAAATGCCTGATGGGTAGCGCCATGGGCAGCAAGAAGGCGATGGAGAGCGTTGAGATGGCTGCAATCATCTTTGGCGGTATGGATACCGTTAAGAAGAACCCGGCCCTGATCTCGCTGATCAATACCAATAGTCCGCTGCAGTTTGATCCACGGATGCTTGATGCGCTGATGGTTTACGCCCGGCATAAACAGCCGGTAATCATTGCCGCGCTGGCGATGACTGGCACAACTTCGCCGGTAACCCTGGCCGGTTCTCTGGTTCAGCAGTGCGCCGAGATCTTAGCAGGAATTGTTTTTGCCCAGATGGTTAACCCGGGCACCCCGGTCGTTTTCGGTTCAGCCTCAAGTATTGTCGATCTGCGCAGCGGTAACCTGGCTATCGGCGGCCCGGAATCAGTTAAAATGTTTTCTGTTATTGCCCAGTTGGCCAGGTTCTATGGCGTTCCTTCCCGCGGTGGCGGATCACTTACCGATGCCATTATTCCGGATTCCCAGAGCGGATTCGAATCAATGATGGTTTTAATGAATTCTGTTCTCAGCGGCACTAACTTTATCCTGCATTCCGTAGGATTACTGGAGAACTACATGACTATGTCATACGAAAAGTTTATTGCCGATGATGAGATGCTTGGTATGGTCAAATCATTTACCGAGAGCTTCCCGGTCAATGACGAATTTCTTGCGGTCGAAGCAATGCTCAGGGTCGGTAACGGTGGCAACTACATTGCCGATGAACATACTTTTAAGCACATGAAAGATATGCGCATCCCGCTGATCAGCTCCAGGCAGAGTTTTGCCGGGGCCACCGACTTAAATGACACCCCGCACCGGGCTCATGAATACTGCAAAAAGATTCTTAGCGAATATCAGAATCCGGAGCTGGACGAAAAAGTGGAAGTGGAACTTGACAAGTACATTGCTGCTTTAAGCTAAGACAAGCAACGGCGATACTGTCCCCCAATTCTGTGAGAACGGCTGCATCGGTTTTAAAGGCAGCCGTTCTTTTTTTACCACTCTGCAGTCATTCTTCCAGGGCAGGGTAGTTGACTGTTATTAGGCAACAAAGAAACTGCTTACTTTTCATCATAATGTAACAAAGGATATTTATCCTAAGAGTATAATTTTAATAACACGGGCAAGATTGACTTTTATTATATGCAATTGCTATAATTTTCACAGCTCCAGCTGTTTAGATGTTTTAGCTTTCTCTTACAAAATAAATTTTAATGGAGGTTGCCATGGGTAAAAACATGATTGAGCTTTTAAGCAAGGCAAAGTGGTTTGACCTGACCCAGCCGATGAGCATTTTTACACCACCGTGGCCCGGTGAAATGCCCCTGCAGGTGCATTTCTTTAAGCGGGTTACCGGATCTTTTCACGGTGGGCAGGGCGCTAACGGTCAGCTGATTGAATGGTCGAACAATACCGGAACGCACCTGGTTGGTCCGACCGCTTTTCATTCGGGGATGAAGTCGATTTCGGATATCCCGCTTGAAGATATTTCAGGTGAAGGAGTTATTGCCGACATTTCCGACGAGGTTTCAGATTTCAGCCTCTACACCCCGGAGATGATTGAAAAGAAGGTAAAAGTAAAAGAAGGCGACATCCTTTTTATTTACACCGGCTACAGTCGCTACGTATACGACGAACCGGACACCCCCAACCCCAGGGCACAGGGTGGTATTGACAACAAGGAGTTTTCCTATCTGGTTCGCCATCCGGGCCCGGCTCCAGGGTTTTTCGAGTGGGCGCTGAAGAAAAAACTGAAAGTAATCGGGGTTGACTGCGGCAGTGCCGAACACCCGATGAACACCAATATCCGCTACATGCATGCCCGTGAATTTGACAAAGCGGAAGCTAAACTGAAGGAAACTCACGGTAAAACCTGGGATGAAATGTTCCCGGTTGATGAATACTACAAACTGACTCACGGCACCATGCCCAAGGCTGGTCTGTTGTTGGTAGAATCGCTGGGCGGTCAGATCAAAGAGCTGAAAAACCAGCGAGCCTGGATCATTATTGGCGCAGTCCCCTTTGTTGAAGTTGAATCGGCCTGGTCAAGGGTCGCAGCTATTCAGCCTCCGCAGGGCATGAGCGAAGATGAATTCTTCAAAACCATGAACGGGGAAAAAGTTCTCGATCTGTCAATCCCCTTTAGTGTCCGGACTCCGCAGTGGGCCAACTACATCCCGCTGATCCTGCAGTACACCAAGCGGGTTGGTGGTCAGTATTTCGGCCTGGGCCGTAACAATGCGCATTGCAAAGCCAGTTTCCACTTAAGCACGCATATGGACGGCGAGCCGCACTTTTATGCTTCTGGCCGGACTATCGGGCAAACCCCGCTTGACTTCTGGGTTGGACCGGCCGCTATCGCTGATATCTCAAGCATGGTCAGCGACACCAGTGTCTATAGCCCGGAGATGCTCGAATCGGTTGTTGATATTAAGGAAGGCGATATTCTGCTGATTAAAACCGGCTACTCCAAGTACGGCTGGAATAGCCCCGATTCGGATGAATTCAGGTACATGATCAGGCACCCCGGTCCTTCGCCGGACTTTTCTGAGTGGTGCTTGAAGAAGAAGATCAAGTGGCTCGGGGTTGACTGTGTGGCCATGGAACACCCGATGAACACCATTCAGCGGATCTTCCACCCGAAGACCTTTGAAGAGGCAAACCGCAAACTGGTCGAGAAGTACGGTAAAGATTGGGATGAGATGTATCCGCTTGAGAAGTACTATCAGGATATGCACTTAAACCTCTTCCCCCATGGTATTGTCCATGCAGAAAACTTAGGCAATGCCCTGGCTGATCTGGATAGCGGCCGTTACTTTGTCGGTTGCTTCCTGCAGCGCGGTATGGAGCTCGCCTCCTGCTGGTGCCGTATGGTAGCCTGGAAGGCTTAAACTGTAAAAAGAGGAGCGGGGGAAAACCCCCGCCCAATGAGGTGGATAAATCGGTAAACTTTCCAATGGCCGGTTGTTTTTGCAACCGGCCACATTTATTGCATGATAGTTAACGCAGTTTCACTTTTTTGATCTTAATAACATAGTTGATCAGGTAGTATAAAGCCATGCCGCTTATAAAGCCGACAGCCATGTTCACCAGAATAGAGAGAGCAACAGTTCCAGCCAATACTGCTATATTCCAGTCGATTAAGACATCTTTAGCAAATTTGATCATTTCAAAACCAACCATGAACATCATTGCTCCAATAATAGCCATTGGAAACAGGATAAAAATCCCTGCGATAG
>JBFYYZ010000226.1:0-6904 GCA_041309745.1 Bacillota bacterium
GAGTAGGCCAGTCTGAGCTTTAGAACAGTCTGTTTAATAGCCATCAGCGAACCGACTATAATGGTAAAGCTGACTACAACAGCCAGGATATTAGTTACATTCAGACCTTGAAGCACTTCTACCCCATACAGTGAAAAGAAGACTCTCGAGATCCCGAACACCCCGGCTTTGACGATAGCTACGGCATGCAGCAGGGCGCTGACCGGAGTCGGGGCCACCATTGCCCCCGGTAACCAAGAGTGAAGCGGCATAATCGCGGCCTTGGTGCCGAAACCTGCAATCAAGAGGGCGAAAATAACCGTGATAAGAGTTCTGTGTTCAACAGCTACAGCCCCCAGGATCCCTCCGGCAGTAAAATCAAGCGTGCCGACCAGATCGTAAATAATAAATATTGAGAGCAGGATCAAAGCACCCCCGGCGAAACTATAACTGATATACTTGATACCGGCTTTAACCGATTCCTCAGTACCTGCATGGACAACCAGGGGATAGGTGCAAATCGCCAGATATTCATAAAAGATATAAAGGGTAAAAAGATTCCCGGCGAAGGCAACGCCCATAGCAGCGCTGCAGGATAAAACGAAGAACACAAAATAATTTCGCTGATCGTGTTCATGGGCCATGTAACCTATGGAGTATACTGTGGCAAAGACCCACAAGGTAGATGAAACAAGACCAAAAACCATGCCGAGGGGATCAATCTTAAAGAAAAGACCAAGCCCGTCCAGGAAACTGAAGAGGTTAACCGTGATTGTTTCACCGGCCAAGATCGCCGGAAGCATTGATACCACTGAAATAAAGACTATAGAAACAGCAATGAGGGCAACTAAATGACGTTTGGCAGCCTGATCCTCGTCAAGAACGCGGATAATGATCGCCCCGATTATTGGCACAATCACAGCTATTAAAGGTTGCGGAAAAGCTATGGTCAATAGTATCCCCTCCAGCTGAGCTGATCAAAGCTACTTCATTTAAAGAATAAAGAGCAGGCTTGTTGCCAGTATAGCACCGATCACAATTAGGACTATGTATAGGTCAAAGTCAATGTTTGATATGTTAACTGTCTCAAACCGCTTATCACCACGGGTGCTGTAATCAAATTTAAAGAGAGTCATGAAAACCTTCTTCAGGTAAAGCCCGATAATGCCAATAAGAAGCCTGATACTACCGGCCCAAAGCTCGTACAAGCCATCCCAGGCAGACCTGCTGGTTTGGGCCAGCTGATTCCCTGCTTTTCGGAGGAGCTGATCATCAAAGTAACCGGCTTCGTCCGCAACCCTGGCCAGAAGAATGGGCGTGCCATGGTAACCGCGATTTAAATTTTCATCAACGAATCTTCCCATTTTTGTAAATGAAGCACCCAGTAAGGCTATTACCGGCCGGTATACTGAGTATTCCACGCTCAGATAGTCGGGCAGTTTGAGAGAGAATAGATCCTTCTTTGTAAAAAGCAGATAGAAGCCGGCACCCAGAGCAAAACCGATTACAATGCCAAGCAGATCGTGGATATTCCAGATATTGGTTTTATAAAGATAGTTAACATAGTACTCAGCATAAGTAAAAGGTTCAGCCATCGGAATCAGCACTTTCTTGATGATTGTCTCCGGGAAGAGACCGAGATAGCTAATTATACCGATAAATGAAAGGGCCACCAGCCTTTCAAGCCAGTTTTCGCTTGCTCCTTTATCATTCAGCTTAACAGCTGTCTTTTCCGGACAGTTGCCCAGAAAAATACGTATAAAGAGCTTGGCTATGTAGCAGATCGTCAGGCCGCTGGTTAACATGAACAGCTTTTCGGCCAGCCATAGATCCCATAGATGGTGGTGTTCGAAAGCTTCCACAATGGCATGGTGCAGCAGCGTTTTACTGGCATAACCATTAAAACCGGGAATTCCGGTTATGCCGGCCGCACAGACTGCAAATGCGGCAAAGGTGAACGGAAAGCTTTTCCACAGCCCTCCAAGTTTACCCATGTCTACCTCATGCAAGCGGGTATAAATAATGCCGAATAAAATAAAGAATCCTGACTTGAAAAAAGCATGATTGATAATGTGGTAGGAAAAACCGCCAAACCCCATCGGGCCGTCAAAGCCCAGATAGGCGGCGGTGCCCACTCCCATCAGGATATAGCCCATTTGACTGATACTGCTGTAGGCCAGAAGACGCTTGGCATTGTTCTGCAGCACGGCCATGATTGCCGCCAGTAGCATTGTTACTATGCCGATCCAGATAATCAGGTGACCGAGGTTTCCAGTAAAATGCCAGAGGTTGCTCTCAGCCAGTTCTGTTGCCGGGGTAAAAAGCATCACTGCAACCCGGATGATGCCATAAGCGCCGGTTTTGATCATTATCCCGGACAGCAACGCACTGGCCGGTGCCGGCGCCACCGGGTGAGCCTGTGGCAGCCAGATATGCAGCGGAATCATACCAGCTTTCACTCCGAAACCGGCGATCATCAGGGCTGCGATCAAAGCTGCAATTTCTTTAAGGTGGACTATGTTTTGCAACGAAGGAGCTATTGTCACTGAACCCGTATAGACATATAAAAGAATGATACCTGAAAGCAGGGACAAACCACCGATAACTCCCAGGTAGAGGTAATTACCGCCGGCTGAAAGCGCCTCTTTGGTCTGGGTGTGAACCACCAGGGCATAGGCAGCTAGAGTCATCAGTTCAAAAAAGAGAAAAAGGCTGAGAAAATCGCCACACAAAAAGACACCCAGGCAACCGGCAAGGGACATAATAAGGAAGACAAAATAGCGGGTCTGTTTTGGATCATGACGCATGTATGGAATTGAAGCGAGAACGGCCAGAAACCAGATAATCGCCGAAAAAAGGGTAAAAACGGAGCCGAAAAGATCCACGTTAAAGCCCATCTCTATCCCGGCAAGGGCGGGTAGGTTGTAAATATACTGGTAGCCCTGCAGTCGGGTTAGAAACAGTTCCAGCGCCAGATACATAGTTAACCCTGACACTGCAACCGTAAACAGATTGCGTAGCAGGTTACTTTTGAGACCAATCAGACCGATCAACAAAGAACCAACCAGGGGTAGTAACACAATCACCAGGGGTAGTAAACTTTCCACAACCAGATCGTTAACCTGTAGAACGAAGAATTCTGCCATTGATACGCCCCTCGAGTTTTATCTATAAACAATCAAAGCCTCTTATTCTCGTTTCAGCACTAATTTCCTTCTAAAAATATTATTATTTATATAACTTATTGCCATTCAGATTATATTTAAAAACAACTTGACATATAAAGAAAAATGATAAAGAATGAAAAGGTGACTGGGGGAATTTTTTTTGCATTTTCCCGGGTGATTATAAAACAAAATTAACAGGCAGTCAATTTTTTTTGAGGTTTTTTGTGAATATTTTAACTTACGAAATATTCTAATCGTTTCCAAGATACTGCTTTTTACTGTTTTTTTCAGGGAGGTTGATATAATGCACGATTATGTTACGAGGGTTGTTTTTCGCTACATGCTGCTTTTTGTCCTTCTGTACGGTTTGTATGTAATCATGCACGGTCACCTGTCGCCCGGTGGCGGTTTTTCAGGCGGCATGATCATCGGTCTCGGTTTGTTGCTTTACATACTGATCTTCGGTGAGCTCTGGAATGATAGTTTCCGGCAGACCATTCTAGATTCAGCAATCATCTTCGTCGGGATCGGCGGCATCATGGAAATCATTAAGTTTATAGTGCCATACGAACATGGGCCGGTAGGTGTTACCGGCACGCTTTTTAGTGTTGGAATTATGTCGGTTGCCAATTTCGGCATCGGCGTCCTTGTCGCCAGCACCATCCTCGGTATTTACTTTATGATCAGCGAGGAGGCTTAACTCTTGGATCTTCAACTCTTTCTGCTTAACTTCCCATATTTCGTAGCAATTATTTTGTTTTCAATGGGGACCCTGATTGTC
Organism: Bacillota bacterium; assembly: GCA_041309745.1. GTDB lineage: Bacteria > Bacillota > Dethiobacteria > DTU022 > DTU022 > UBA993. Next base: position 3,928 of record JBFYYZ010000226.1, read on the forward strand.
CTTACCCAACCAAACCTGATTAAAAAAGTGATCGGTATCAATATTCTGCAATCGGCAATTTTCCTCTTTTATATCATTGTAGGCGACATCCACGGGGGAATACCGCCTATTTACGATCCAAACCTGCCCGATGCACTCTACATCAATCCACTGCCTTCCTGTTTGATGCTGACAGGGATCGTCGTCGGATTCAGTGTTACAGCATTCGCCCTGGCTTTAATTGTTAAACTCTATATCTATTATGGAACAATATCTTCACCGAACTTTATGAAAATGAAATAGAGGTGTTCCTCTTATGGATGAACTTGTTCAAAGATTACCCTTTCTTTGTGTGATCGGCACCCTGGTTGCTTCTTTCTGTATGCCGGTTTTGGCCAGGTGGAAAAAGGAGCTATGCGCTCCCCTGGCAACTTTGGTCAGTGGTTCAGTTTTTGTAGTTTCTATCTTCATTGCCCACTATGTGATGCAGGGAAACATTATCCGTTACGGGGTTTCTGGCTGGTCCCCTCCCTGGGGCATTGAAATTGTCGTCGACCCGATTACCAGCCTGATGATTTCTCTGATTTCAGGCGCCTGTTTTTTTATCTGCATCTACAGTTTTGCCGCAATTAAGCACGAACTGGAGCGTATTGTTACCGGTTGGTATTATGCCGCATATTTGCTCTGTATGGCCGGGATGATTGGCCTGGTGATTTCCAACGATGTGTTTAACATGTATGTTTTTATTGAAGTAACCGGGATTAGCGCTGTCGCCCTGGTGGCAAGCAAAGGTACCCGCGAGGCTACCGAAGCGGCTCTCAAGTATCTGCTTCTGGCAACTATCGGTTCAGGGTTTATTGTTTTTAGCATCGGTTTTATCTACATGATCACCGGCAACTTAAATATTACTTTCATTGCCCAGGAACTGGACCCGGTAAAAGGCAACTATCCATTTTTAATCTGGACCGCCATCAGCTTCCTGGCAGTCGGCTTTGGGGTGAAATCAGCGTTTTTCCCGCTGCACCTCTGGCTCCCTGATGCCCACTCTTCGGCACCCTCTCCATCAAGTGCTGTTCTTTCTGCTTTGGTGGTAAAGGTTTATATTATAGCCTTTATGAAAATTCTCTTCATTGCCTTCGGCCTGGAAATATTCCATGAAACTTTCATCCGTCACCTGATCCTGGTGCTGGCGGTAGTTGCCATGCTGGCGGGTTCATTTTTCGCTTTTGTACAGATCGAACTTAAAAGACGCCTGGCTTATTCCACTGTTGCCCAGGTCGGCTACATCTATCTTGGCATTGGGCTGGGCACCCCCTGGGGACTGGCTGCTGGATTACTGCATATCCTGGTTCATGCTTTCATGAAAAGCTGTCTCTTTCTCTGTGCCGGTGCAATCTATTATCAAACCGGCCGCAAAAAGGTTACTGAGTTTTCCGGGATGGGCTATAAAATGCCCATTACGATGGGCGCTTTTACGATAGCAGCATTCTCAATGGTCGGCATTCCGCTGTTTGGCGGTTTTATCAGTAAGTATGGCCTGGCACTGGGCAGCCTGGAAGCTGACCTGCCGATATTAATTTTGGTTATCATTTTAAGCGGTTTGCTTAATGCAACTTATTATTTTCCGATTATTGGCCAGGCTTATTTCACCCAGGAAGGCCATGCAGAACTCCACGCTGAAGGCGGACACCCTGAACCGAAAAAGTTTCAACGCGATCAGATTCCCCTCAGCATGCTGGTGCCGATTGTCGTTTTTGCGTTGGGGATCATTTACCTGGGCATTTTCCCTGGCACTGTCCTGAATTTCATCAATCAGACAGTTGCTATACTACTTTAGGTTTGTAAGACGATGCTTGGAGGTGAGTTAATTGTTTTCCAGAATAAGAAGTGACCTTTTTGGCTCCCTGTTTATCTTTTCGCTGTTGCTGGCTTTCTGGCTGTTAATTTCAGCCAGTGTCCACTGGCAGCATATCTTGGTAGGTGTAATATTTTGCTTTATTCTTACAGTATTCTGGAGCAACCTGACTATTGCTGCCGATATTAAAACCGGGTTTACTCTAAAACAGCTTTTTATGCTGCTCAAATATTTCTTTTTCCTGGGTATCGATATCATTATCGCTAACATAGGCGTTGCCATAATTGTGCTCAATCCAAAAATGCCGATTTCTCCGGGTATTGTAATCATGCGCTGTGATCTTGAACGAAGCTTGTCACGGGTTTTATATGTGAACTCGATCACCTTAACCCCCGGCACAATTACGGTTGAACTGGAAGATAATCTGTTGATCGTTCACGCCTTAACCGAAGATGTTGCTCATGGGGTGGAGGACTGGGCCCTGTATCGCAGACTGATGGAAGTGGAGGGTATCTACAGAAATGGTTGAAATAACGCTTTATGCCGTAGTTGTTGGGCTAATCATCATTTCCCTGCTCTCAATCGCCCGTGCTTATAGTGGGCCAACGGTTTTGGATCGGGTAGTGGCCATGAATATGATTACCACCAATGTTGTACTGACAATCTTGATATTTGCTTACCTTGACAATAGCTACTATTACATTGATGTCGCTTTTGTTTTTGTTCTCGGAGCCTTTATCGGAACGCTCTGCATCCTTAAACTATTGCGCGAAGGCCATATTCTGTAACCGCCTAGCGCAATAAATCTGATTTGAGGTGTTTGAATATGTTGTTTGTTCAGCAAGTGATGCCTTATATTGCCCTCTTTTTCATCTTTGGCGGATTCTTTTTTCTGCTGGTCGGTGTAGTAGGTCTGCTCCGCCTTCCTGATGTCTATACCCGGATGCATGCCATGGGCAAGTGCGATACCTTGGGCACGGGTATGGTGCTGATCGGGCTGATGGTGCTTTTCGCGGATATAACCAATGTTACAAAGTTGATTTTAATCGCGGCGATGATTGCAACAATTAATCCCGTGGTCACTCACCTGATTGCCAAAACTGCTTATAACAGAGGCACCCCGATGGCTGAGGGTAGTTTTTT
>JBFYYZ010000227.1:0-5338 GCA_041309745.1 Bacillota bacterium
GCCGCTGTTTCAGCCGATCTTGTTGCATCCGGCGGTGCGGGAACACTTGAGCATTTTTACGAAGCGGTTCAGGCGGGAGCCACAATTTTGCTGGCCGCATCGGTGTTTCATTTCGGGATGATCCACATAAAAGATTTAAAGCAATACCTGAGCAGTCGTGGTGTTGCCGTAGAGTTTGATCATTAATCCATAATATATGATGGGTAATCAAGCGTCTGCCAGTCCAGCTGGTATTCTTTAAGAATGGCTGCCGCCCTATACCTGGACCAGTTAAAGGACTGCCACTTTTGAGAGGATAATCGTTCTTTTCTTAAGTATAAATCGTTTTCAATATAGGGAGCGACATTATCATCGGGCAGCTCAAGAAGTGTTACTAACTGGGGCACTGCATCGTCCGAAAGATAAGTAAGATAATGAACATCAATTTTACCCGTGTTAAAATAGCGCTCAATATTTGATGCTGCAATAAATCGGTCGATACCGAAAAAGTTGAAAATCAGATAAGCTACCAGAGACACAACGATAAAGGTTTTGAGTAGAGCATGCTTTTCCTGCCAGATGCGGTATAAAGCGGCCAGAAAGAGGATAAAAAGATAAATAATCAAGGCATGGGCAGCAACCCTGGCAAATGTGTAACCATATGCTTCTTCATAAAGAGCGAGCCGGAAGAAGGAAGAGATCAGCAAGATTAGGGTAGAAGCAGAAAGCAGGCTCAGCAATATACGAAACAAGTTAAAAAGTGCCCGGCGCGAATCATTAACAAAACTGATCACGAAGATATAAATAGTAAAATTGATTAAAGTAACCACCAATAGCTCAAAAAAGCCCTGGCGGGCATACTCAGCGTAGGTATAACCTGCCGGTAGAGAAAACTGTCCACCACCGAAAAGATATGAAAACTGGATGGCAATAAATATGATATAGACAAGATTTAGCAACGCCAAAAAAGTTGAAGCTGTAATCGGATCCCACCGGGTTTTAAGCTCCAGCGGTTTGCTGGAGGATCCTGCAGCAGCTATCTTTTCTTCTCTGCTGCTGCGAAAGCTCTGTACATAAGCAAAGCTAAAAACCGTGATTACCATAATCAGCAGTGCACGGACAAAGAGCTCTCCCAGCCTTATTAGCTTAAGGTATTCAGGCAGTCTGCCCAGATAATGACTAAACACCAGGTCAGCGCTGGAAAGCAACATAATAATCACCAGCAGCAGGGGAAGGGCAATAACCATCCCGGTCAAAACACGCTTAAGCACTTCATAACGCTGCTGGTCGGACTGCCCTTTACCTAAATCTCTGATTATTTTAATCGGAATGGCAACATTTCCCAATGTGCGCCCAAAAGCGCCTTCCAAAATATCAAAAATAAAGCGGATATCAAACCAGAGATACCGGCTTGCGCCAGCGGTTAAAAGCGTTTGGGCAACCAGCAAAAAGGGAATAACCAGGAAGTTGAGAAATAACAAAGTAACATTGGTCTGCAAGGCAAACGAGGCACTCAGGGCCAGCAAGGGCATGAGTAACCAAAGGCCTGGGTTCTGCCATTTTAGATTTAAGCTTTTAAGATAAGCGAAGAAGATGATCAGGAAAACCCCTGCAAATAATGGGTATGAAATACCCAGCTGCTTACCGAAAAACAAAAAATTGCCGAAAAGCCCCAGCAAAAAACAGCAAATCAGTAAAAAGCGAAGGTGCCTAATCTCTACAGCAGATAGATCATCTACCATCAAATCGGCCTCACTTTCCCATAAATACTTTCAGCCGGTTTATTATATCGCTATAACTTACTGCAATAAAGCTTACATGATCATTTTTAGTAAACACCCGCTAGTGCTCATTTTCGGTGAAGGCTTGTAACATAGGAAAGGGTTTCTTCGGGGCAGCTGTCGACACAGTGGCCGCAGCCCACGCAGTTTAAGTCTATCACCGGTTTGCCTTCCCTGGCGCAGCTTAAAATGTCGATAGCCATAGGGCAGGCCTGGTTGCACTTTCCGCATTTTATGCATTCTGTAAGGTCTGTTTTGATCTGCTGGCCGCTAGCCCGGCCAAGCAGGGCGGTGACGGTGCCGAGCGGGCAGTAATAGCAGTAACCGCGCCCGGTAAAGAAACTCCAGATTAACAGGGCAGCAATCAGGTCAAAAAACAAATACTTGTAGATTTCGATCTGAGAAAAGAGGTTTAAGTTCCCCGGCAGGTTAAGGCCTGCTACCTGAAGCAACCAGAACCCACTGAAGAAAAGGGCAACCAAAAAGAAAAACCACCTTAAAACCATAAAGAGTTTAATCAACCCGGGGCCGGCCTTTTTCTTCTTCCCGATCAGGGGAAAGACAGGGGCAAAAACCTCAGAGATAAAGCCGCTAAAAAGGCAAAGAGTCGAGCACTGCCACCTTCTGCCCCGGACAATCGTTCCGATGAAGACCACAGCGGTCACCGAAAAGTAAAAGATCAGCACTGCCCTTAAAGCCCGTTCTCCTTGATCTGCTAAAAAGTTCACATAAAAATCGCTGCCCGCCACCAGCAGCTGTAGCGGTTGATTGGTCCAGGGCAGCGGCATGGCAAAGAAGTACAAGTCGGGATAGTTGAAAAGGAAGGGACCAATAATGTGAACCACCAGGGCTGCACAAAAAAAACCGATAAGATTATTCCTGCGCATCCCGGTGCGAGTGTTTTTTACAGCTAACCGCAAGGTTAGGTAACCGCCCACACCAATAAATACAGTTTTCAGCTCGTTTTCGTAAAAATGCCAGGCTGTCTTGATCAGGGCGGCAATATGCGCCGGGGCTTGATCAGCATAGCCGAAATTTAGCCCCGCTAAAACAAAAGCCATTACAATATAAAGAGCAAGCATTATTCTTAATAGAGTCGTTTCTAAACCATTATTATTCTTCAACGACATCTTTCACCAGGCCTTTTTGATCAATGCTGCTTTTCATTTCAGCCACAACCAGGCAGTTTAAGATTATTATATTCTACCCAAACAGATCAGACGGGGCTTTTCTGCTGTATTATACCTGAACTAAATAAGTGGCGCAAAGATGAAGAATAATATAAAATGTTAATTGAACAGATAATCATAATGATTATGAGGAGTGGTCTTATGAGCAAACAGCGCCATACTTATCCGGATGGATCATGGTATGAAGGTGATTGGAAGAATGAAAAAAGGCATGGTTACGGCGCCTGGATCCGGCCTGATGGCACTAAATATGCCGGTGAGTGGGTTGATGATTTGCCACATGGGTCGGGTATGCTAACCATGGCTGATGGTACCTTTTTTATTGGAGAATGGAAGGGCGGCAGAAGGAACGGCAAGGGGATGCTGACTTATGCTGATGGAACCATGCTCTCCGGAACCTGGCTTGATGGTCGCTATGAGGGCCAGCATGAGCAGGCAGCAGTAAAAGAAGACAGCTGCGCGGAACTGGAGCAAACAAACTGGGAGCTTCAGCAAAAGATCGCGGAGTTGGAGGGAGGCAGAAGGAAGAAGGGGTCGAAGCAGATCACTTTTGCTTACCTGAAACGTTTTAACCTGGTCATGGGCTTGCTGCACTTAATCCAGGGTTCTTTAATGCTGTTCTTTGCCCTCTCAATCGATCAAATCAAGGCTTTTAAAACCCCGGTCTGGTCATACTTTCTCGAATTTAACGCTGATATTATGCGCCTGGTAACCAAACCTGAGCAAATTGGTGAAGTGCCTTTTGGCTTGTTAGTTTCATTCTTCCTGTTCCTATCTGCAATTGCTCATTTTATAATCGTGATGCCTAAAACCAACGCCATCTACAATCGCGACCTGCAAAAGGGAATAAACATCTTCCGCTGGTATGAGTACTCGCTCAGCTCTTCGCTGATGATTATTCTGATTGCTATGTTGTTCGGGGTTTATGATATCGGAGCCCTGATCACCATCTTTATCCTTAACGCTTCAATGAACTGGTTCGGCCTGCTGATGGAAAAAGTTAACCTGTATACGAAAAAGGTCAGCTGGTCGCCATTTGTATTCGGCAGCATCGCCGGTATCGGCCCCTGGGTCGTCATTATTATGCACGCCTTAGGTAATGCCGACCCTGCCGAAGTGCCCTGGTTTGTCTACGCCATAATCGGGTCATATTTCGTATTCTTCAACCTCTTCCCGATCAACATGATTCTGCAGTACAAGAAAGTGGGCAAGTGGGCAGATTACCTTTACGGCGAAAGAGGCTACATCATCTTAAGCCTGGTTGCAAAAAGTGTCCTGGCCTGGTTGGTATTCTCAGGCGTCATGCAGCCATCGTAAAATAACATAGGAAAGGGCTCAAGTTTAAAGAGCTATTTTTAACTGTTTAATCCTTATTTCCTTCCCGTGTAACCTGTTTAAGGGTGATATAAGCAGAGTAGTCTTTTTCTGTCCGTAGTTTCTTCATAGACTAACTGATCCAAGACAGAGTAATGTTTCACTTGTCTTGTTAAAAGTCACGGAACGAAATTTACCGTTCAACCTTTATGGTTACATCACGGGGCAGGGCTAAACCGCAGGCAACCTCAATTCCCTTCATGATCGCAGATGGAACCGGGCAGGCAGAGTGCTTCAGGGTATTTTTGGCAGCTATAAATAACGGTGCGTCACCTAAGGGTAGAAATACTTCCATCATTCCTTCTGATTCAGGATACACTCCGGCCAAGGCCATTACATGAGGGCAATCGCTTTCGATACTCAGTTTTACCTTTTGACTGTCATCCAAAAGAGCTTCAACTTTTGTTACAAAGCCGCAAACTCCTGCTGCTACTGTAACTTTTGCCACATAATCCATCCCCTTAATCCGCTGATTTATTGATCTATCTTACACAATTTAGTGAACCCTATCAACAGGAAAACAAGACAGTCTGACGCCCCCCTGTCTTGAAAAAAACGTCACTCTGTCTAGTCTTAACCCCGCCAAACAAACTGCTGTTCTTTCTTGCACTGACACATATGTGTCAAAACGCCCCTTTATAATAAAAATATGAGCGCCACATACTTATGGGGGGTTGGAATAATGACTAATTATTTCAAGGTTACAGATGTGCGGATCAGGAAAATCACCAGGGATGAGAAAATGAAAGCCATTGTATCTGTAACGATCAACGAACAGTTCGTGATTCACGATATCAGGATTATCGATGGTTTAAACGGTCTCTTTGTGGCCATGCCCAGCAAGCGAATACCAGGCGGGGGCTTCAGGGATATTGCCCACCCAATTAGCTCTGAATTCCGCAGTCACCTGCAACAAGCAGTGCTTGATGCCTACACGGCAGAGCTGGATGATGCGCACCTACTTCAGCCTTGCGCTGATACATAAGTGTCAAAACACTCCGAGATAGACGATAG
>JBFYYZ010000228.1:0-4657 GCA_041309745.1 Bacillota bacterium
GTTCTGGTTGTCTTTAACCTGCTGGTTCATGAATATATTAAAAGCATCGTTAACGAACAGCTGAAGGACTTTCTGCAGGCTGCGGAATACGGAAGAGCACTGCAGGGAGAGACACCACCGCCGGGTGAGCAGTTACTACCCGATCAGTTTATCATCATGCCCTCCGGCATCAGAAAACTACCCCGTGGGCCTGTCGGAAAAACAGAAGCGATTATCATTTCCGAGAACTATGAGCTGATTTTTCCCACAGTTGACAATGTGATGTTTTTTGACTTAGAAGAGATTATTAACCTGGTCACCCAGCTTGAAACCTCGCAGGTTGATTTAACGAGTAAGCAGATTGCCCAGGTTAGAGTTTCGGGTCGTGAATTCTACCTGGTGGCGATCCCGGTGCAAGGGGCTTTCTTCAGTGGCACCGGCTACATGATTCCCTACATTGATATGACTACCATTACAGCTTTTGCCGGCCGCATCAATACGGTTTTGCTGGTGGTAACCGGTCTGGCCTTTGTCTTTGCTTCTATAGTGGCCACCTTTCTCTCCGGGGTAATCGCCAAGCCGATTCGTGAGTTAACCCGCTTTGCCGGACGTATCGGCAAGGGTGATTTTACTCAAAGTACTGTACCCTATCAGGAACTTGAACTGGCTGAACTGGCCGACAGCATGAATACAGCAGCCAGGCAGCTTGAAAGTTTTGATCACGAGCAAAAAACTTTCTTTCAAAATGTATCGCACGAGCTCCGCACTCCGCTACAGTCGATCCGCTGCAACGCAGAAGGTATTGAGCACGGCATCTTGGAACAGCAGTCGGCCAGCAGGGTAATTATCTCCGAAACCGATCGCTTGAGTGAGATGGTTGAGGATCTGCTTTACCTGTCGCGCATTGACAACCTTACCCGCGATGACGAACTGCGCACCGCTTGCGACCTGCGCGAACTGCTTTCCAACTGTGCTGCACGCCTGAGCAGTGTGGCAGAAGAAAAAGGGGTGCGCTTTGTTTTCGATTTTGCCGTAAAACCGGTAATCTACAGCTGTTCAGAAAAACACCTTACCAGAGCTTTTACCAATATCATCTCCAACGCAATCAGATATGCCCGTGAGGTGATAACCATTAGCTGCCGGCAGGAGAAGGGACATCTAGTAATTGAGATTAAAGATGACGGAAAAGGTGTTGCCGATCAAGACCTGCCCTTTATCTTTGAGCGTTTTTATAAGGGCCGGGGTGGCAAACATGGCATTGGCCTGGCTATTGTGAAGACCATCATTGAACAGCACCGGGGTCGCGTAAGTGTAAAAAGTGACAGCAGCGGGACTGTATTTACAGTTACCTTGTAACATATTCGTGCCGCAAATTTGCTTCATTTTAACCGACTCTTTTCGGGGATTGAAAATAGCTCCTGCGTTTATACTTAAATAAACAAGAATAAAGTTACAAACATGGGCCGTTTTAATTTGAAGGGAGGCCTGGCAACAGATGCATTTTGAACTTAACAAAAAAACATTAGTAACGTTCTTAATCGCAACAATAGTACTCTCCGGCCTGTTTGGTTTCGGGGGGGCCTACCTGGCCAACTTCGTTTTTAGTGACAACGAAGCGGCCTTGATCGAGTGCTACACCGAAACCGGTGAGCCGATCAGTCTTGTCTCCGAGACCGGCGTCAGTCTGGGCATGCTTTATGATAACTGTACCGATTTAAGTGTGCCTGAGGTTTATGATCGCAATGCGGATAGCGTGGTTGAAATAAGAACCGAAACGGTGCAGTCGGCGGGCAGGATGGGCCAATATGTCTTTTCCGGCGCCGGCAGCGGCGTTATCATCACCGCCGATGGCTATGTGGTGACCAACAACCACGTCGTCAATGGCGCTCAGACCATCATCGTCCGCCTGAACAGCGGCGAAAGTTATCAGGCCTTGCTGATTGGCCGTGATGTTAGAACCGATATAGCGGTGCTTAAGATCGAGGCAAGGGGGCTTAAGCCGGTTGTTTTTGGCGACTCAGGCAAGCTGATCATTGGCGAACAGGCTATTGCAATCGGCAATCCGCTGGGCGAGCTGGGTGGCACCGTTACTGAAGGGATTATCTCCGCCCTGGACCGCGATATCGTCGTTGACGGTGAAAGTATGAAACTGCTGCAGACTTCTGCGGCGGTTAATCCCGGCAACTCGGGCGGCGGGCTTTTCAACAATCGCGGTGAGCTGGTCGGTATCGTCAACGCAAAATCAGGCGGTTTCGGCGTTGAAGGCTTAGGTTTTGCCATCCCGGTAAACACGGCTGCCGCAGTTATTGAACAAATTATCAACTTTGGCTATGTGCCCGGCCGGCCAATTCTTGGGGTTAGGTTAATCGATATTACCGATCCCGGCACTGCCATCTATTACCGGGTGCAGAACACAGGTGTTTATGTCTATGAATCGATGTCTTTAAACGGCCTGCAAACTGCCGATCGCATTATCAGCATCAACGGCCAGGAGGTCCTCAACACGATCGAAGTGCGCGAGATTATTGATCAGTTTGCTGTGGGCGATACGGTAACAGTTAAGGTGCAAAGGGGAATCAGCGAGCTGGAACTGCAGATAACCTTGATCGAAGAAAATTACTAAAAACACGCGTATTCCATGCCCGATAATCGATCAATCAACTGATGGTCAATCCTGCAAAGAAACTCTGGTATGGGAGAACGCTTGACATATATGGGCGGTGGCGGTCGCAACAAAAAAGCGGCCAACCACCGCTCACCCATATTATTATCCTTTATCACGCAGGTAATTGTCAATATCAGCTGCTGCTTTTACCCCGTCTGCCATGGCGCGAACCACCAGCGACTGACCGCGGGCGATGTCACCGGCAGAAAAAATACCGTCCACGCTGGTCAGATGCCGGTCATTAACTAGGATATTGCCTCTTTCATCCCGCGCCAGACCGATCTCCTCAGCCAGGGGATTTGGTCCCGGCCCTGTAAATCCGAGCGCTAATAATACCAGGTCGGCATCGATCATAAAATCAGTATTTTGGGTTCGCAGGGGAGTTAAGCGTCCGTCTTTTTCTACCCACTCAACTTCACAGCACTGTACCTGTGCAACTGTGTTGGATTGAATACCGCTAAACTTTGTGGTATCAACAGACCAGCGCCTCGTTCCGCCTTCCTGATGGCTGCTTGAAACCCGGTCAACCACCGGCCAGAGCGGCCAGGGGTTGCCCTCACCACGTTTCTCCGGTGCCCGGGGCATAATCTCCAGCTGGTGAACAGCTTTTGCCCCCTGGCGGATCACTGTTCCGATGCAATCCGAGCCCGTATCTCCCCCACCGATCACCACAACGTTTTTGTCCTTGGCGCTGATATCTTCTTCCTCAGCCAACGGCTCGCCGAGAATCCTTTTGTTTTGAGCTTTTAGTAAATCCAGGGCAAAGTGGATGCCTTTGAGATCCCGGCCGGGAATATTTAAATCGCGCGGTTCCTCAGCGCCTCCGGCCAATAACACTGCGGCAAAATGGCGTTTCAGGTAATTAAATGAAATGTCATCGCCAACCGCTATCCCACCTTCAAAAACCACACCTTCCTCTTTCATCAGGTTAATACGGCGCCAGATAATTTGCTTCTGTAGCTTAAAATTCGGGATGCCGTACATCAGCAGCCCGCCCGGACTAAGTTCTTTATCGTAGACGGTTACTTCGTAACCTTTTTGGTTCAGTATTTCTGCCGCTGCCAGACCACAGGGGCCCGATCCGATTACAGCAACTTTTTCCCGGTGCCTTTTTACCGGAGGCCTCGGTTTAATCCAGCCCTTTTCAAAGCCCTTTTCGATGATTGTTTTTTCAATTTGCCTGATCGAAACTGCTTCTTCGTTGATCCCCAGCACGCAGGAACCTTCACAGAGAGCCGGGCAGATGCGGGCTGTAAATTCAGGAAAAGGATGAGTGGACAGCAAAAGCTTGAGGGCTTCTTTCCAGCGGCTATTAGCTACCAGCTCATTTGTCTCCGGTATAATGTTGGCCAGGGAACAGGCGTAACTGTGGCAAAAGGGGGTACCGCAGCTCATACAGCGGGAAGCCTGCAGTATTGCCTCATCGTCGGTCAGGCTGCGCTCCACTTCGTCAAAATCTTTTAACCGCTCGGTAATGTCGCGATAGCCTGGTTCTTTTCGCCTGACAATTTGCTTTGTCTCTTCCGCCACAACTTTCCCTCCCGCTTTTTAGTTAACCTGTGGTAGCGTCCTTTTCACGGCCTTATCCTCAGAGCTCATCTTGCCCAGGGCCAGCCTGTATTCCATCGGGAATACCTTGATGAAAAAGGGCAGGCAGTCCTGCCAGTGATCGAGGATGTAAGCTGCTTTAGGGCTGCCTGTATAAGCGTGGTGCTTTTTAAGCAAATTTTGCAGCTCATGCATATCTTCCGCATCGCTTAATGTCTCAAGGTCGATCATCTCCAGGTTGCTGTTGGAGTCGAGCTTACCATACTTATCATAAATATAGGCAATCCCGCCGCTCATCCCGGCCCCGAAATTAACCCCTGTCGGTCCCAGCACAACAATGCGACCACCGGTCATATACTCACAGCCATGATCGCCAATACCTTCCACAACAGCAGTGGCCCCGCTATTACGGATCGCAAAACGCTCTCCGACCATCCCATTGGCATAAAATTCACCCGCAGTGGC
>JBFYYZ010000229.1:0-4090 GCA_041309745.1 Bacillota bacterium
CAGCTCATCATAATGTAGCACAGCCCGGCCGCCGGTGGGACGCCGGACCAGGTCAATCCCGGCCCTGCGGCAGGCAACAAGGTCGGCCACTTCGTTTTCATCCTGAAAATAGCCGAGTGACAGCGCCGGGGGATCCCAACGATAGAGCCTTAAGGTAGGAGGGCTCTCTCCTCCGGCCACCTCTTCCATCAGTTCCAGGTCCTTTTCCATGTTATCCTTACCCGTCATGGGTGGATCGATGATCAGTCGCCACTGGTAGCGCATGCTATAAAATGTTTACGACAGGTGCCCGCTCGCCGACATCAACAGTGCCGATAACCAAGCTTAGCGCCGCCTTAATCTCCTTTTCATCCAGCGGGCGGTGATAATTATAGATTGTTTTGCCCGGCCGCTCGTTATAGTAAGGTCGGTTGCAGCCAGGACAGCCGCTGGTTCTAAATGCTTCGCCCACGGCAAGGCCTTTAACCAGATCATTCGCCGTAAGATTAAAACTTTTTAGCCTGCCCTGCTCAAATTTTAGCATGTCAAAAGTTATTATCTTCTCCTTTAGCAGGTAAAACGCAGCCTGCATGCGCCGGTAGTGATCAAGAGCTGGAGGCTCGGCCTTTTCAAGCCGGGTCCCCTTCAGGGGCACAAAGGCAAATAGAGCCAGGGTCACCTTTGCCTCTAACAGCTTCGCTCCCAGGGTTAGCAGTTCCTGTTCATTTTCGCCGAGGCCGCAGATTAGGTGGTTACTGATTTGGCCCGGTAGAGCAGCAGCACACTTAAGCAGAAGCGCAAACTTACGCTCAAAAGAGCCACCTTTGATGCGGTGATAAAGCACCGGGTTGGCCACGTCGAGTGATATGGCCAGCCTTTCTATCCCGGCTTCCACTAATGTTTTTGCTTCTTCCTCACTGTCGATCCAGGCAGAAAGCGAGAGCGGCAAGGCGCTGATCTCTTTTATTTTTTTGATCTGTTTCAGGAGCGGGGTCAGACCATCAGAATGGCGGACCGACTGTAAGCAGATCCTTTCAATTCCTTTAGCTTGGGGCTCTGCTAAACCCTTTTCAATTTCCGGCCAGGCGTATGCGGGCCAGGTGATGCGCCCTAGGCGGTTAAGCGCCTCTCTTTTACCAAGCCCCTGGGGGCAAAAAGCGCAGCTCATCAGGCAGCGGTTACCGGATAAAAGGTAAGCCGTTGTCGGGTAAGCATCCATCCGGTTGGTACTAAGCCCCAGGCAGGCGGCGGTGCCGGCTGAAAGGCGGATCACAGCGAGCAGCACTCCTCGGTCATTATAATCTCCAAACCCAGCTCAGCTGCCCGATGGCGGGCAGCAGGGGCCGGTAAAACAATCTTGTTAACCCCGGCCTTGAGGGCCAGCAAATCCAACTCTTCGCGGTAAAGACCTCCCGGCCGCATGCAGCCAAGATAAAGTGGAACCCGCGGAAACATCAGGCGGGCAGTGGCCAGCAGGCGGACTACATCGGTGAGCGGCGGCGGTGCTGCTTTTTCAAAAGCAGTGCCGGCAGTAGGGCGAAATACTATAAAGCTGATCGCTTCAACTGCCTCGCCCTGTAGGCTCTTCAGCAGTTGATACTCTCCACCAATTAAGCCCCTGTTCTGACCGATACAGATATGGGGAATAACCCTGGTATAGGTTAATAGATCCCGGTAGGCTTGTAAATATTGGGCAGCCGTAAATGGTAAACCGTAAACTGCAGCGATGGTTGCGTCATCGCCTGGCAGGTCGAAAGAGACGACAGTGGCCAGCTCTCCCAGCAATTCAGCTTCTTCGCGATTGACCAGCCCGGTGTGCAGGTTCAACAGCCCGCGGCCTGCCAGTTCTTTGATCGCAGCCAGGTTTTCACGCAGCGGCACCCGACCTTCTGTGGTGCAGCCGCCGGAAACGAGATAGCTTGCCTTCCCGTTTTGGTTTGCCGCCAGGGTTTCTGCCAGCGTGAACATTTTTTTTAAATATTTTCCGCCACAGTGACCACAATCAAGCTCGCAGCTGCTTCCGGTTACGCTGACCGCCAGGGTTCGACTCGGAGAAACAAACCCGATCCGGTCAGGGAAAAAAGCACGGCGCACCTGCCAACTTCTTTCCAAGAGCTGTTCCAACAGCTCTGTTTGTAGTTTGGTATGTATAACAGTCATGTGGCTCTCCATAAATTAATTATCCTAAAAAAACTGAGAAAAGCCATCACGGCCGCTTTAATCAGGAACAAGGTAATCCCTGGTCAGGTAAAGCAGCCGGGGCAGTTTCTTTAATGCTTAGCTTAGCTGTTTTGCCAGCGCAAAACAGGGCTGCGGGCGGCACGCACCTCATCAAGCCGGCCGACCACGGTGTTATATGGTCCGTAAACTATCTTTTCCGCATCCTTATCAATGGCCCGGGCTATCTCTTCCATCGCCCGGGCAAAAGCATCCAGGGTTTCTTTACTTTCTGTTTCGGTCGGCTCCACCATCAGCGCCTCTTCAACGATCAGGGGAAAGTAAACTGTTGGTGGGTGGAACCCGCGATCCAGCAGCGCTTTGGCAATATCGCCAGCCCCGGCGCCTTTTTTCTTCTCCGGCCGCGCCGATAAAACAAACTCGTGCTTGCAGGTGCGGTCGTAAGGCAGGTAGTAGGTCTTTTTCAGTAAACTCATCAGGTAGTTGGCGTTAAGCACCGCATCGCTGGAAGCTTGCTTTAAGCCTTCAGCGCCCAGCATCCGCAGGTAGGTGTAGGCTTTAACCAGCACGCCAAAGTTGCCGTAGAAGGAATGCATCTTGCCAATGCTCTCGGGCATGTTGTAGTTAAAAGCGTATGTGTCACCCTGCTTTTCAACCAGTGGTACCGGCAGAAAAGGAATCAGCCGCTCTTTAACCCCTACCGGTCCACCACCCGGTCCCCCTCCGCCGTGCGGAGTGGAGAAGGTCTTATGAATATTTAAGTGAACTACATCAAAACCCATATCCCCCGGGCGGGTGTAGCCCATGATGGCATTCATATTTGCACCATCGTAATAAAGCAGGCCGCCCGCTTCGTGTACTGCTTTGGCCATCTCGACAATCTCTTCTTCAAAAAGGCCAAGGGTGCTGGGATTAGTGAGCATCAGGGCCGAAGTTGTATCATCAACAGCAGCCTTAAGCGCTTCGAGATCCACCAACCCCCGCTCGTCACACGGTATATGCACCACCTCGTAACCGGCCATACTGACTGTAGCAGGGTTGGTGCCGTGCGCCGAAAGGGGAATCAGTACCTTGTTGCGCCTGTGGTCAACGCGGTGACGGTGATAGGCCTGGATGACCATCAGACCGGTCAACTCGCCATGAGCTCCAGCAGCAGGCTGCAGGGTAAAGCGCTCCATGCCGGTTAGCGCTTTTAGATCCTGCTCCATGTTGTAGAGCAGTTCCAGAGCGCCCTGGGCCGTTTCTTCCGGCTGGCAGGGATGCAGGTAGGCAAACCCGGGCAGAACCGCTGTCTCCTCGTTTACCTTGGGGTTATATTTCATCGTGCAGGAGCCAAGGGGGTAAAATCCGGTATCGACCCCAAAGTTGCGAGTTGAAAGTTCGGTAAAGTGCCTGATTATTTCCGCTTCGGAGAGCTCAGGCAATTCGGGCGCTACGCTGCGCCTGAGCGGCTCCGGCAGTAAACGGTCTAGCGGTTGCTCGGGAACATCGCAGGCCGGTAACGAGTACCCCTGCCGGCCGCTACGACTGATTTCAAAAATTAAGGCCTTCGGTTTTCTCATTTCCATCCCTCCAGTTCCCGCACCAGGGTATCAATCTCTGCTTTGGTTCTCTTCTCCGTAAAAGCCAGGAGCATGGTATTTTCAAGTTCCGGGTAGAAGGGGCTGATGTCGACTCCACCTAAGATGTTTTTCTCCAATAATTTACGGTTCAGTGCGGCAGGATCACAGGGCACCGTAACAGCGAATTCCTTGAAATTGATCCCGGGGAAAGCAAGCGTAAAACCTTTAAGACTCGTAATTTGTTCGCGGGCATAGGCCGTTTTTTGCAGGCAATGTTCGGCTACTTCACGCATTCCCTGCGGGCCCATGGTCGCCAGATACACTGAGGCTGCCAGAGCGACCAGCGCTTCGTTGGAGCAGATATTAGAGGC
>JBFYYZ010000230.1:0-4810 GCA_041309745.1 Bacillota bacterium
ACGATCTCTGCGATCGCTGGGGAATCGATACAATCAGTGCCGGCAACCTGGCCGCGTTTGCCATCGAGGCCGGTTTACGAGGCAAGCTTGAGGAGGCTCCCCGCTATGGCGATGCCGATTCAATCGCCGACTTTTTAGCGCGGGTGGTAGAAGGCAAAGGCGAGGGTGTGATCTTTGCAGGTGGGATCAGGGAGGCGGCCAAAGCACTGGGGATGGAAGACTTTGCTGTCCACGTTAAAGGCCTTGAGCCGGCCGGTTATGATCCCCGAGTCTTAAAAGGGATGGGCCTTGCCTACGCTACTTCAGACCGCGGAGCCTGCCACTTACGAGCGACCTTTTATAAACCTGAGTTAAGCGGGATGATTGACCCGTCACAAATCAAAGGAAAAGCCAGGATGTTCATCGATTTTGAAGATCGCCTGAATATCTATGACTGCCTGATTTTCTGCCGCTTTTACCGCGACCTGATTCATTGGGAAGAGTTGATCGAGCTGCTTTACCTGCTGACCGGTATACGCTATAGCGCAGCTGATCTGCATTCAGTCGCTTCCAGGGTTCAGAACTTAACCCGGTTGTTTAACTTACGCGAAGGGGCGACAAGGGGCGATGATTGTTTACCGGAGCGCCTGCTGAAGGAGCCTATTAACGAGCAAAAAAACCGGATCACCAAAGAAGAACTTGATGCGCTGCTTAGTGATTATTACCTGCTTCGCGGTTGGGATCAAAATGGTATACCCCCGAAAGGGATAAACAATATTAATGGAACGAAAAGGAGGATATAAAATGGCAATAGAAGTAAAAGATGCAAAGAAAGAAGACAATGTGCTAACCGCTACCTTAGGTTTGATTCAGCAGTCGGTGGAGCTGGCTGAGCTTTCCACCGAGGTATATGAACACCTGCGGACCCCGATGCGCTTTATTGAGGTTGCTATTCCGGTTGAAATGGATGATGGCAAGATTAAGGTTTTCACCGGTTACCGTTCGCAGCATAACAACGTTTTTGGTCCTTACAAAGGTGGAATCCGCTATCACCACTTAGTGGATGCTGACGAAGTGAAAGCGCTGTCGATTTTGATGACCCTGAAATGTTCCCTCGTTGACGTACCTTTCGGTGGCGGCAAGGGTGCCGTAATCTGTGATCCATACTCTATGTCCATGAAGGAAAAAGAAAAATTGACCCGTGGCTATGTCCGGGCGCTCGGTTCGTTCCTCGGTCCGGAAACTGATATTCCCGCCCCTGACGTGGCAACCGATGCCCAGGTTATGGCCTGGATTGCTGATGAATACAGCACAATTATGCGGGAACCGTCTTTCGGTGTGGTTACCGGCAAGCCTCTGGCTGTCGGCGGTTGTGTGGGCCGGAAGGAAGCAACAGGGCGTGGCTGCTTTTTTATCACCAGGGAAGCGGCAAAAGCCTTTAATATTACCTTCGAGCATGCCCGCATCGCCATCCAGGGGTTTGGAAACGTCGGCAGCAACGCCGCTATTTTATTTGCCGAAGCGGGCTCCCCGGTAGTGGCTGTCAGCGATGTCAGCGGCGGAATCTACAATTCAGAGGGAATAGATATTTACAAGCTGTTGCAGCATGTAGAAGAGACTGGTTTTGTCAAAGGGTTCCCGGGCTGCGAAGAGATCACCAATGCTGAGCTTTTGGCTGTTGACTGCGACGTTCTGATTCCGGCTGCCCTCGAAAACCAGGTCACGGGGGTTAATGCTGATCAGGTCAAAGCAAAAATTGTTATTGAAGGCGCAAACGGCCCCACCACTCCCGAGGCTGATCAGATTCTTAAAGAGAAAAACATTCTGGTTGTACCAGACATTCTCGCCAACAGCGGTGGGGTTACCGTCTCCTACTTCGAGTGGGTTCAGAACAACTACGGTTTCCGCTGGGACTTAGAAACAGTAAACCGCCGCCTCGAAGATAAGATGGTCGATGCCTTTAAGATGGTTTACGGTTTCTATTGTGAAAAATGTATCGGTTCTGACATGCGCACCGGGGCTTACATGTATTCGATTGAGCGACTGGCTGAAGCGATGCACTATCGTGGCTGGTTGCGCAACGGAATGCACAAGAGATAGGGTTTTAACGGTATTAAGGTTGTGGCTTAGCGACGGGGTGGCTCTGTCTTGCCCTGCCGCTGTCGTTACCGGTTTTGCTTCTTCTTCGGTTTTTTCAGGGATGAAGCGGATAATAATGTGATTAATTTTTAATTGATGCAAAATTATCTCTTGTACTTTGGTATTTTCCTGTCACTTTTTGTCGTCTGTTGATTAGAATCATAAACAGTGGTTTAATAGTTTGAGGGAGGGGATCTGAAATTTTGACCCGGACCGTAAAAGAGGAATTAACCGCAGTCCTGACCATTAACCAAGAGTGGTGTAAAGGTTGCGGTATTTGTATAGCTTTCTGTCCAAGGGAAGCTCTTTTTATTACTGTTGCCGGTAAAGCAGAGAAATATTGCGATAAGTGTACTGCCTGTGGAGTGTGCGAGCTTTTCTGCCCCGATTTTGCACTTGCCGTGGTCAGCAAGGGGGTTGCTATGCGTGGCAGAAGCTAAACCGGTTTTAATGCAGGGTAACGAAGCCTGCGCAATGGGGGCGATTAATGCCGGTGTGCGTTTTTATGCCGGCTACCCGATTACGCCGTCAACTGAGGTGGCTGAAATAATGGCCGCCAAGTTACCGGAAATCGGCGGTGTATTCATCCAGATGGAAGATGAGATCGCCAGCATGGCTGCCGTAATCGGCGCTTCGATTGGCGGGCTGCGAACGCTGACTGCCACCAGCGGGCCAGGATTTTCGCTTAAGCAGGAAAACCTCGGCTATGCGATTATGGCCGAAATACCCTGCGTGGTGGTTAATGTTCAGCGTATGGGGCCCAGCACCGGGGTGCCTACTGCCCCGGCTCAGGGTGATGTGATGCAGGCCCGCTGGGGGACCCATGGTGATCACCCGATTATTGTTTTTTCGCCATCCTCCGTATATGAAACATACTATCTGACCATTGCTGCCGTAAACTTAAGCCAGAAACTGAGACAGCCGGTTATTATGCTGCTTGACGAAGTGATTGGCCACATGCGGGAAAAGGTCTTTATTCCTGAAGCGGGGAAGCTGCTGGTTGAAAAAACAAGCGACCAGGTTCCTGCAGACTGGAAACCTTACGACGAAAAAGGGTTAACTCCCCTTGTACCTTTTGGTTTCGGCCATTACTATCATGTTACCGGTCTCTTTCACGATCAGTATGGTTTCCCAACCGGCGACCCCCCCCAGGTTGAACGGGCACTTGATCGTCTTCATGGAAAACTGGAAAAATACCGCGATGAGATTGTCTTAACCAACTACATCGGCCATAAGGAACCGCGAGTGGCAATTGTTACTTATGGTTGCACTGTCCGCTCAGCCCGTTCCGTGGTCAAAAAAGCTTATTGGCAGGATCGCCTGCCGGTTGGCCTCTTAAGCCTGCAAACAATATGGCCTTTCCCGGCCCGGGAAATAGAAGCCCTGGCCAAGCAGGCTGATGTGATTATTGTGCCCGAAATGAATATGGGGCAGCTTGTGGGCGAAGTTGAACGTTACGTCTGCGGTCAGGCTAAAGTAATACCGCTGAACCGCTACGATGGAGAGATGATCACTCCGGATCAAATATCTGAATTAATCGGGAGGTGGCTGTCATAGAGCAGCTAACCCAGGATTTTTTACGCACTAAGAAATTGCCGCACATCTGGTGTCCGGGATGTGGCAACGGCATCGTCACCGCTGCTTTGGTCAGGGCTATTGAAAGAGCCGGCTATGATCAGCGCGAGGTAGTTATTGTATCCGGTATTGGCTGTTCTTCAAGGGCTGCCGGTTATCTTAACTTCAATACACTGCACACTACCCATGGCCGGGCGCTTGCTTTTGCCACAGGGCTTAAGATGGCCAGGCCTGAACTGACCCTTTTCGTTATTATGGGAGACGGAGACTGCAGCGCTATCGGCGGAAACCACTTTATTCATTCTGCTAGAAGAAACATCGACCTGAACGCCATTGTTGTTAACAACTACATTTACGGCATGACCGGTGGCCAGCATTCGCCGCTGACCCCGAAGGGCAAAAAGGCAACTACTGCTCCCGGTGGCACCTTGGAAAGGGCTTTCGATTTGCTTGAACTGGCACGGGGCGCCGGAGCGACCTTCGGAGCCAGGGGTAATGCAGCACAGCCGCGGCAGCTTGAACAGCTGATCGTGCGTGCGTCCAGGCACAAAGGTTTTTCCGTGGTTGAAGCGCTGTCACCCTGCCCGATTGCCTATGGCCGGAGAAATAAACTTGGTGGCGCGGTTGAAATGCTTAAAGGGATGAAAGAGGGCAGTGTGGCTGTTGAGCGAGCTGCTGAAATGGATGAAGCAGAACTTGAGGGCAAAACTCTCAACGGTGTACTATACTCGATCGATGCTCCCGAGTTTTCTTCAGAGTATCACCGCTTGATTAAAAAAGAACAGGACTAATGCGGGGGTCATAAGATGGCTAAAAGGCAGGAAATTTTACTAACCGGAGCTGGCGGGCAGGGGTTGATTTTAGCCTCGATTGTTCTGGCGGCCGCAGCGGTAAATGACAATAAGAATGTGGTGCAAACCCAGTCCTACGGCCCTGAGGCACGTGGCGGGGCCAGCATGTCCGGCGTTATTATCGATGTTGATACGATCGAGTACCCGAAAGTAACCAGGCCAACGGTTCTGCTGTGCATGAACCAGGCCTCCTATAACAAGTATCTGCCCAAAGTGGAGCCGGGTTGCGTGATCATTACCGATTCTACATTTGTCAGTGGTCCCTT
>JBFYYZ010000231.1:0-3571 GCA_041309745.1 Bacillota bacterium
ATTTTTGATACTTCCTGGGGATCGAAAGTGATCGTCAACTGTTCTTCAGCCAATCCGCCACAGGCAAGAAGATCTCCCCAGGGACTAACAGCCAGGCTGTTTCCTCCATACTGCCAGTCACCCTGCCCGCCTGCACAGTTGCAGGCCACCAAAAAAGCCAGGTTTTCAAGAGCCCGACTGCGGTTGAGAATAAGCCAGTGTTCCAGGCGGGATAGCGGCCAGGCGGCGACAACAAAGATCGTATCGACTGCAGAATCGCTCATTTTACGGTAGAGCTCCGGAAAACGAAGATCATAGCAGGTCGAGAATCCCCAGGTGCCGTACTTACTCTTTAGAATGTATATTTCGCTGCCTGCCGAAAGTATTTTGCTTTCCGCAGATTGGTAGCCGAAGAGGTGTATTTTACGGTAAGTACCGCAGAGAGAACCATTTGGACTAATTAATAAAGTTGTGTTGTAATAGCTATCTGCTTCCCGTTCCACAATGCTGCCGGCCAGTAGGTAAGATCCGAGTTTTTCAGCCCACGGCGCTAAGCGGGTAAAGGTTTCGCCTTCCGGCGATTCACTCTCCTCACGGTAGCTGTCAAAGTTAAAGAAACCGGTCCCCCAGATCTCAGGCAGCATGATCATCTGCAGCTGATCTTTTTCGGCGGCTGTCTGCTCCAGGATCTTCTCAACCCGCAGCAGGCGGTCGGCCTTGGTTTCTCTTTCATTAATTGCCAGCTGAATTATTTTAATCCTCAGCACTGGCGTCACTTCCTTTTGTGGCTTTCTGCAGTTCAGGAACAGTCAGTTTCGGTTCCGTGGCGGTGCCAGGCAGCGGTGAGTGAATGAGGTAATTCCAAGCCGTGTTCTTCCATCAAACAGCGATTAGCCATCACTTTTGCCGGCTCTCCGTCGGCCTGAATTACTCCCTGATCCAGCACAATAACCCTGGTGCAAACCTCAAGGATAAATTCCAGATCATGTGAAGCGGTAAGCATCGTTTTCTGATCCATGCCCTTTAGCATACCAACCAAACGCCGGCGGTAGCGCATGTCGAGATCTGCCGTCGGCTCATCAAGAATCATCAGCTCTGGTTGCATGGCTAAAACACCGGCCAATGCCACCAGCCGTTGCTCTCCGCTTGAAAGCTGGTGAGGTACTCGATCCAGTAAAGGGGTTATGCCCGTAGCCCCGGCAGCCCGGTCAACATTGCCTGCTACTTCTGCTACCGGTAAATTCATATTCTGCGGGCCAAAAGCAATATCTTCACGGACAGTAGGACAGATCAGTTGATCGGCTGTGTGCTGAAATACCATGCCAACAGTAGGGTTAAAGCGCCCCTTTACGACCGGGCAACCGCTGATCTCAATATTTCCAGACTCAGCGCTGACAATGCCACAGATCAATAAAAAAAGGGTTGTTTTACCGGCCCCATTCGGTCCAATTAAACCAACCCGTTCTCCTCTTCGCACCTTGAAACTGATCGCTTTTAATACCGCGGCCTGTCCCGGGTAACCATATGCGAGATCCATTACCGATAGAACTGAAGACAATAACTGGTCCCCTTTGTCTGGTTTTCACTCGATTATATCATAAGAACCTTGCCCGGGCTTCATTCAGAGGCAACTGTCAGGAGGTCGGAAAAAAGAAAAACTGCAGAAAAACTAAACCGGCTGCCAGCAGCAAAGTTGCTACCAAAGCTAGCCGGTCAAAAGTCCGAACCTGTTCAGCTCTCAAAACCAGGCTTTCTTCTCCATAACCCCGCAGGGTCATCGCCTGGAAAACCCGCTCTGACTGGTTGTGACTACGCACCAATAGGGTGCCGACAATATAGGCCAGCGGTTTCAGCGCCTTGACAGACCGGCCTTTAAAGCCCCGCAACCCCGCAGCAACCTGGGTTTGACGCAGGTCCGTTAAGAGCTGATAGATATAGCGATTAGTAAAGATCAGCATCTCGGCCAGCAGCGCCGGCAAACCCAAACTGCGCAGGGCGCCGACCATTTTCTGTAAAGGAGTTCCAGCAAAGAGGACGAGGACAAGGGAAAAAATACAGAGAAATTTTACCGCGATCAGCAGCACACTCAAGCTACCTTCCAGTTTCAGGGCGAGAGGGCCGACTCTGGCCAGAACTGTGCTACCGGCGCCGAAAGGTAACATCAGGGCCAGCATCAGCAAGAAAAGGCCCGGCAGGCGGATGCGTGACCAGTAATATGCTAAGCTAAGCTGAGACATCCTGTAAATAACAACTGACACCAAAATAACCAGGGGCAACAGCCAGAGCTCGCGGATAAAAGAAAAACTGAAGATTAAGGCCAGCAAACCGACCAGCTTGTGGCGGACTTCCCAGCGTGATAGCAGATTCGATTCCGGAATAGCGGTGGAATAGGAGGCGATCATTTTTCTTCCATCTCCAGCAGTTCGGGTTTAACCCGCAGCAGGAAGAGAACCACCAGGGCAGTAAATACTCCTTCAAGCAAGGCTACAGGCAGATGCGCCCCTGCAAGAGTGATGATTGCTGCCCTTTCGGCAGCGACATCGAGCTTGGCGGGAATAGTGTAGATTAAAAGCAGCGCTGCAGTAAGTGCCCCTAAACCCATGGCCAAAAAACTGCCGAGGAAAGCCAAAAGACCGTTAGTCACTTTACTTTCTGCATTAAAATAACGACGGGTTCGGAAAAGGGCTCCGGCAAGCAAGGCCGGGATACCCATCAGACAGGCATTGATGCCCATGGTTGTAAGGCCACCATGCTGGAACATCACTGCCTGGAAGAAGAGCCCCACCAAAATGGCGGGAAAGGCAAACCAGCCGAGAATAACTCCCATCAGGCCGGATAAGATCAGGTGCACACTGGTTGGCGGCACCGGAATATGAATCAGCGAGGCGACAAAGAAAGCAGCAGTCAGTAATGATGCCCGCGGGATCAGCTCCCGCGGGTTTTTAAATTTCTTATTTATTCTATTCAGCGAAAGCCAGGTCATGCCCCCTGCGGCGGCATAACCGCTAAGGGCAACAGATACCGGTAAAATACCGTCAGGTATATGCATCAGTTGATCCTCCTGCTGAAATAAAAAGCTGTACCAACCGCACCCCAGGCCACAACCATGGCCATCACTATTTTCTGCAGGAGGCTGAGCCCGCCGGGACCATCCGCTAACGCTTCTTCAGCAGCTGTCACCTCAAGCCGGATCAGATCACCATGCCCGGCCAGGCGAACCTGAATCTCCCACAAACCGGGCCGGCTATAGTCGGGCACGAAAATAAACCGGCCTTCATCATCACAGGTTCCGGTCAACCAGGGTTCAAGAGGTTCATCCGGCGCGTAGATCGCTACCTGGCCTCCGGCCATCGGTTGGCCGGAATCATAAAGCGCGATAACTTCTACAGCATTAACCGGCACCGCAGCGATATCCACACCGTGTGCGAAAACTCCGAGTGGTGACAGCAGCAAAATCAGAACGCTCACCAGGCTGATGCAGCAGAGCAGCACAACCCTATTCTTTATTATCTTCATCCCGGCTTCGCCTACCTTAATCAATAATCATCTACAATCTTTAATCCAGAAAAGCAGCCAGGGCATGCCCTTCACC
>JBFYYZ010000232.1:0-2989 GCA_041309745.1 Bacillota bacterium
TTCTCTTCTGGCCAGCGGCTTTTTAAGCAGCTCTTCAACACTATCATGTCTGGCGCTGATCTGCTTCAGGTCAAGCAGCGGCTGTTCAAGCCGGCGCTTGAGCAGTCGCCGCCCCATCCCGGTCAGGCAGTGATCAATAATTCCGAGCAGACTTCCCTTTTTACCACCACTACTGATCGCTTCGGTCAGCTCTAAGTTTTTGCTGGTGATGCTGTCGATTAGCATGTACCTTTTACTGAAGTATAACTTTGGGAGGCGAAAATGCCAGCTTTTAGCAGGCAGCTGCTTTAAATCCTGGAGGTAAACCAGGGCGGTGGCTGCTGCAATTGTTGCCTGGGGATACTGCTCCGTTTGCAGCAGATCGAAAATCTGGGCGCTAAAGTTATCTTTTAAAACCCGGCCTGCTTCATCAATATCAGGAATGATCTTAAGCTTAGTGACGAGATTGTTTCTGCCCGCTGCCAGCTCACTCAAGCAATATTCTTCCATTTCACGGTTTGGGCATAATATTTCAGAAGGCTGAAGCCGCTTCAGTTCATCGGCAATTTCAGACCAGGCATCACCACCACATTGCTCAGTAACCTGAAACTCGCCCGTTGATACATCCACTGCAGCCAAACCGTAGCTATCTTTACCATCATGAACAATAACAGCCAGGTAGTTGTTTTTTCCTTCGTCGAGCATCTCTGACTCTGAGATGGTACCCGGAGTTAAGATTCTAGTTATCGCCCGCCGCACCAGCCCCTTGGCCTGGGTGGCGCTTTCTATCTGATCGCAAATTACCACCTTGAAACCTTTGCCCAGCAGTTTATTTAAGTATGTCTCAGCCGCATGGATCGGTACGCCGGCAAGCGGAATCGGATTTTCACTGCCCCCTTCTCTTGAGGTCAGGACGATGTCCATTTCCCGCGCAGCAATTTCGGCGTCCTCGAAAAAGAGCTCGTAAAAATCGCCGACCTGGAACATCAGCAGTTTGTCGGGATGCTGTTCCTTTATTTTTTTATATTGCTCCATCATCGGGCTGTTGCGGCTCACTAATTCACCTCTGCTATTTCACCCTGTAGGTTCCAGGTTTTAGCTTCTGTAATCCTGACTGCTATTATTTTGCTGGTCAGATCCTGATCAGCGCTAAAATGGACCAGCTTATTTGCTCTTGTTCTGCCTGTTTGGAATGTTGCGTCACCCTTGCTGGGGCCGTCAACGAGAATATCTGTAACCTGGTTCAGTAGTTTACTGTTAACTTCCTTACTGATCCGGTGTTGAATCTCATTTAACCTCTTCAGTCTATCATTTTTTACCGTAGCGCTAAGCTGATCCGATAACATGGCAGCCGCCGTATTCTTCCGGGGTGAGTAAAGAAAAGAGAAAGCGTTATCAAATCTTGCTTCTTCGACCAGCGACAGAGTATCAAGAAAATCGCTTTCTTCTTCCCCGGGAAAACCGACAATCAAATCAGATGTGATTGCAACACCGGGAATCACAGCTCTTATTTTCTTAAGTAGCTCCAGGTACTGTTCGCGAGTGTAGCTGCGGTTCATTTTCTCCAGGATTCGGTTGCTTCCCGATTGCACTGGCAGGTGAAAGTGTTCACAGATATTTTCACCTGTTTTTACTGCTTCGATCAAACGATCAGAAAGATCCTTGGGATGTGAAGTCATGAACCTGATCCGTTTTAAGCCGCCTATATCGCTTAAAGCAAGTAATAAATCGGGAAAATCGATAATTTCATCCAGGTCTTGACCGTAAGAATTAACATTTTGACCGAGCAGGGTCACTTCGATAAAACCTTTTGCGGCCAGATCATTTGCTTCACTGATAATATCTTTAAACGAACGGCTTCTTTCCCGACCACGCACATAAGGAACAACGCAATACGAACAAAAATTATTGCAACCGTAAATTACCGGTAGCCAGGCCTTAAAAGGGCTGCTGTGGGTGACAGACAATCCTTCACGGTCAGGATAATCCTCTTTGATATCGACGATTCTGCCTTTATGCTCAGTAACCATGGCAATTAGAGAAGGTAAACGAGGCAGGGCGTGAGTCCCGAGGATCAAATTTACATGTTGAAAACGGTCCCTGATGTAGGCCGCCAGATCCTCCTGCTGCGTCATGCAGCCGGTAACAGCAATAATTAAATCCGGCTTTTCTTTTTTCAGTTCATAAAACTTACCGAGCAACGAAGATACCTTATCTTCCGGCTTTTGGCGAACAGCACAGGTGTTTATGACAATCAGATCGGATTCTTCCGGGGATGCTGTACGGCAGTAATCCATAGATTCCAGCAGCGCGGCAATAACTTCTGAATCGTGCTCATTCATCTGGCAGCCAAACGTAACGATTGCTGCCTTTTTACCAGTACCAATGCCACTGTTTTCATTTGGTATTCCGGAATTGTCTCTATCTGCCAATGATTATCTCCTGCCCGACTGTTCCGGTCAGCTGGTGCGACTTATCTTTACCGGTTTTGGCCTGAATGGAATAGTAACAACAGCGTTCAGAGCGGCATAGATCCCCCAGCCGGCTAACAAACCGGTTATGGCGTATAATAGGCCTTCAATTGTGGTCGGTACTCCAGGAACGAAATTATTCCAGGTCCCAGCAGCTATTTCCCAGTCGACCTCTTTTATAAATATAAACCAGCGGTTATAGATATTTGAGTCGGCAAGAGCAAGGTAAGATTGTTCCAGCTCATGATAGCGGTTAACCAGGTCTTCGATCGCCCGGCCTGAAGATACAAAGACATCACTTGTTGCATTCAAATGCTCCTGTACATAGTCTTCAAGAGATAGGTCGACATCGGCGGCAGCTTTTTGATACTGCTCGAATATTCTTCTGGCTTCGTTTAAATGGCCACCTAACCTCTGCATATATTGCCCAAAAAACTGTGGAAACTGTGAGAGTCCGATCGCACCAAGAACGGCACAGACCCGGTCAGCAATATCATCTAAAAATTGAAACGCCTTCTTCATTTTTAACTACTCACCTG
>JBFYYZ010000233.1:0-2707 GCA_041309745.1 Bacillota bacterium
GCCTTCTAAGTATAGATCTGCCGGCCAGCTCAGCTCAGCGCGGGTCTCCAGAACAGCATCATGACTGGAGCCTGAGTCAAACCAAACATCCATGGTATCCTTTTCTTTGCGGAATTCTTCACCACTACCGCAATGCGGACAATTGAAACCTCCAGGTAAAATTTCTGCGGCTTCGCGGGCAAACCAGGCATCGGAACCTTCAGCGGTAAAAAGTTCACTGACCGCATCGATCGTCTCCCGGTTGATAATCGCCTCGTTGCATGATTCGCAGTAAAAGATCGGAATCGGCACTCCCCAGACCCGCTGGCGGGAGATACACCAGTCCTGGCGTTCAGCAATCATGTTATAGATGCGTTCCTCTCCCCAGGAGGGAGTCCAATTCACTTTTTTAATGGCATCGAGAGCCTCTTTGCGAAAACCATCTATTGATGCAAACCATTGTTCTGTAGCCCGGTACAAAACCGGCTGCTTGCAGCGCCAGCAGTTGGGATACTGGTGTTCAATGGGGATGGAGCGGATTAAAGCCCCACTATTCTTAAGATCTTCAATCACCTGCAACCCGCCTTTATCGTAGCGCAGGCCCGCATACTGGCCGGCTTCTTCAGTAAAAACGCCGGTATCATCAAGCGGGCTGAGCACCGGCAGGTCGTTAGCCTGGCCGATGGCAAAGTCTTCATGGCCGTGACCCGGGGCAATATGCACACAGCCGGTTCCCTGCTCCAGGGTTACATGATCACCAAACAGGATCACTGATTCCCGATCATAGAGGGGATGGCGGCAGCGGATACCGACCAGTTCGCTGCCTTTGAACTTTTTCAAAATAGTCCAGGGTTTTTCTGCTCCGGCGATCTTGGCAACATCTTCCATAAGTCCCTCGGCCAGGATATACTGCTCGCTTCCGGCGTCGGCCAGGACATAATCAAAATCGGCGTGTACAGCAATGGCCAGATTGGCGGGGATGGTCCAGGCAGTGGTAGTCCAGATCAGGCAATATTTATGATCTGTTCCGCCAAGCAGCCCCAGGTCATCAATTATGGCAAATTTAACATAGATTGAATCCGAAGTTTTCATCCCATATTCAATTTCTGCTTCGGCCAGGGCAGTTTCGCAGTCAGCACACCAGTACACTGGGCGCATACCCTTGTAGATGTAGCCCTTCTCAGCCATGGTGCCGAATATCTTGATCTGGCGCCCCTCGTAAGCAGGCATCAGGGTCAGGTAAGGGTTATCCCAGTCGCCGCGCACACCAAGCCGCTTAAACTGTTCACGTTGGATATCAACATAGCTGAGAGCATACTGGTGACACATTTTCCGGAATTCCAAATCGGAAATCTCTTTACGGTTAACCTTTTTCGTTTTGATGATCTGGTGTTCAATCGGCAAGCCGTGGGTATCCCAACCCGGAACGTAAGGGCAGTTAAAACCGCGCATTGTCTTGTACTTATTAATAATGTCTTTGAGCACCTTGTTTAATGCGGTGCCCATATGGATATCACCATTGGCATATGGAGGACCGTCATGCAAAATGTAGGTTGGTGATCCGCTGCGCTGTTGGTTGACCAGGCTGTTAATGTCGAGATCGGCCCAAAATTTTAGCATATCAGGTTCCCGAACTGGCAGGTTAGCGCGCATCGGAAATTCAGTCTGTGGTAAGTTCAGTGTTTCGCGGTAGTCCATAGTTTAACTCCTCCAGGTAATTGATAATAGCCCGCCATAATTAAAATAAGCCCCTGAAATGCAATCAGCCGCAAATAATAAGCTAATCCTGCTGATCGGGATCGGGATCGGGTTCAGGCTCCCGATTGGGAGCAAGCTCCAACCGCGGCCTGGTTGGCGGATTGTCTACTTTAGTAACTTCCTCACTTAATTCTGCTGTGGCCGGTTCAGCAACGGGCGGTTTAGGCTCTGGCTCTTTGGTCGCTTGCTGACTCTGACTCGTTTTGTTGCCCAAACCCTGTCCTTTAAGCTGCTCTGTCATCCATTCATCGCTGTCAAGGGTTGTAAGCTGGGTTTCCAAAAAAGCCTTAAAGCGCATTTTGAAAACCCGGGCCCGTTTCAAAAGCTCTTCGTGTTCACCAAGGACCCGGCCGGCCCGCATGCGGGCTTCTTCAAGGAACTGCTTTGCTTCCCTCTCAGCATCCTTTTTAATCAAATCGGCCTCACGTTTAGCGCTCTTTTTAACCTCTTCGGCTGTTTCCTGGGCTACGACAATCGCATTGTGCATTGTTTCTTCCATTTTATGGTATGTTTTGTTTTTCTCCTGCAGCAGATCGATCTGTTCCTTGTAATCATTGTTCTCCCTGATCAACTGCTCTAAATCCTTGGCAATGCGATCTAAAAACTCGTCTACATCTTCAATGTCATAACCCCTGAAAGTCCTTTCAAACTCTTTGTTCTGGATATCGAGCGGTGTTATGGTCATCCCAATCTCCCCCTTGATTAATAATTATTCAAAGATTAATATGGTTAGGCTGATGAGCTGACTGCCTGTTTGTTGATCTGCTAACTGTATTTCTTCAGCCTGAGGTGTATTCTACCCTTGCGGGTTTCACCTTCCACCGCAGTAAGCAGCAGACGGCCCTTACCCCTTAAGGAAATCTGGTCTCCCTCTTTCAGCTGGATCGACGGGGAATTTACCGGCCGCCAGTTCACCCGGGCCAAACCTCCCTTGATTAGCAGAACAACCCGTGACCGTGAAAGACCAAAC
>JBFYYZ010000234.1:0-2602 GCA_041309745.1 Bacillota bacterium
TAGTGAAGGGATCTTCAGCCTGAGAACGGTGCCGGATACAGATCGTATCTACAACTATATAACTGAAATAAACCCGCAAAAAGCTGTAATAGTCGGAGCCGGTTACATTGGGATGGAGATGGCTGAAAACCTGCATCACCGCGGCATTGATGTAACGGTAGTAGAACTTGCTCCACAGGTCCTACCTCCAATTGATGCAGACATGGCCGCCCTGGTCCAGCAATACGTACGAGCACTGGGTATGAAACTACGTCTCGGTAACGGTGTTAAACAATTTCATCCACTCGAAAAAGGCGGACTTAAAGTTGAACTGGCTGAAGGCGAAATGCTTGAGGCAGATATTGTGATTCTATCTATTGGGGTAAAACCGGAGACCAAACTGGCGGCTGACGCCGGTCTCGCTATTAACCGCGGGATTGTTGTTAATGACAAGATGCAGACAAATGATCCATCTATCTACGCTCTCGGTGATGCCGTCGAAGTTAGGCATCTGGTCACCGGCAAGCCGGCAGTTATACCCCTTGCCGGACCGGCCAACAAACAGGGGCGGATTGTTGCCAACAACATCAGTGGCCGCGAAGATCACTACAGGGGTACCCAGGGTACTTCGGTGCTGAAGATCTTTGAAATGACTGTGGCCACTACCGGAGCTAATGAACGACTGCTGCAGGCTGAGGAGCTTGAATACAAAAGTGTTACTATTCATCCCAACGCCCATGCCGGTTACTACCCTGGAGCCACGCCGCTTTCCCTGAAGCTGATTTTCAGCTCCGAAGGGCGAATTTTGGGGGCTCAGGCAGTTGGCTACAGCGGCGTTGAAAAACGGATCGATGTTCTAGCCTCAGCACTGCGCGGAGGCTTAACCGTCAAGGACCTGCAAGAACTTGAGCTCGCTTACGCACCACCTTACTCTTCGGCCAAAGACCCCGTTAACATGGCCGGTTTTGTTGCCTCCAACCTGCTTTTAGGCGATTACGACATAATCCGCCCGGAAGAGTTGATTGACGGGATAACTGAAAACACTCAGGTTTTGGATGTCAGGGAAGTAGAAGAGCATGAATTGGGAAGAATTCCGGGCAGTATACATATACCGCTGGGCCAGCTGCGAGACCAACTCGACAAGCTCAATCGGAGCAAAGAAGTGATTACCTATTGCAGTGTAGGTCTGCGCTCCTACTTAGCTTCGCGAATTCTAAAAAACAGCGGATTTAATAAAGTACGCAACTTAAATGGCGGCTATCGAAGCTACCAGGCTCTCAGAAATGAGGCCGAAAATAAAATTGGTGAAACTCTAACGCCCGACAGCGTTAAGCAAACTGCTTCAGCGAAAAGCGGGGCAGAAACATGTGCAACAATCAAGCTTGATCTCTGCGGCCTGCAATGCCCGGGACCAATCATGAAAATTTATCAGAAAATGGATGAATTGCCTGACGGTGCAATCATTGAAGTCTGCGCCACCGACCCCGGTTTTTCAGCAGATATCGGCTCATGGTGTCTGCGTACCGGCAATACCTTAATAGAAAAAGGACACGATGGCCGTGGTTTCACCGCAACGATCAAAAAAGGCGACGGAAACGTGGTTGGTAAAACTTTACAGCAAAAAACCAAGGCTGAAGTTTGCGAAAATGATAAAACTATCGTCGTCTTTAGCGGCGATCTCGACCGGGCTCTGGCTGCTCTGATCATTGCCAACGGAGCTGCTGCCATGGGCCGTAAGGTTACCCTTTTCTTTACCTTCTGGGGCTTGAATATCCTCCGGAAAAACGAAACCGTAAAAGTGAAAAAAACTTTCATGGACGGCATGTTTAGCAAGATGATGCCGCGCGGCAGTTTAAAGCTGGGCCTTTCGCGGATGAACATGGCCGGCATGGGTCCGA
This sequence comes from Bacillota bacterium, assembly GCA_041309745.1. GTDB lineage: Bacteria > Bacillota > Dethiobacteria > DTU022 > DTU022 > UBA993. The sequence continues at coordinate 1,878 of JBFYYZ010000234.1, forward strand.
AAATGATTCGCATGGTCATGAAAAATAAAAATGTCGACTCACTGGAAACGCTGCTGCAGGAAGCGCTCAAATCGGGAGTGCGTCTGGTTGCCTGTCAGATGTCGATGGATATCATGGGCATTACTGCCACCGAACTGATCGACGGGGTTGAACTGGCCGGCGTAGCCTCCTATCTTGATGCCGCCGAAAGTTCGGATGTAAATCTGTTTATTTAGCCGATAACCAATATGAATAGCGAGACATTTATAAGGACCTGCCGTGGGGCAGGTCCTTATGTCATCACTTGGCTTCATATAGAAACAGTTTATTATTCTTCGTCCTCTGGCTGTGGTGCAGGAACGTCTTCGGGCACATTCTCGCGATAGATGTTGTCATCCGGATCGTTAACGTCAATGCTCACGTTACCAATGCCGACAAAAGCGCCCCCGGCCTGGGCAATGTTGGCAGTGAAGTCGTTCCTGATCAGTTTCACTCTTGATCCTTCAAAAGCAACTAGACCTCCGCCGGTTTCAAAGGCTGCATTACCGGAGAAAACGCTGTCCCGTATTTCAGCCACTGATTGAACCACCAGTAAAAGTCCACCACCGGAACCGGTATCAGCAGTATTTTCAAGGATTAGACAGCGCTCCATGTCCAGTTCCGACCTGAGGACAATCATCCCACCACCGGTATTGGAAAGGTTACCGGCAATAGTTGTATCGATCAGCGTTGCTGTCGAACCTTCA
>JBFYYZ010000235.1:0-2685 GCA_041309745.1 Bacillota bacterium
AAAAAGTAATGCTCCGGATCCGAATCAGCGAGCAGGAGGTCCATTATGCTGGTGGCCTCGTTGACGGCGCTTTTATTCTGAAACTTTATGGGGATGTGGCTACCGAGCTGTTGATCCGTAACGATGGCGACGAGGGGCTCTTCGTGGCCTACGACTCGGTTGAATTTAAAGCTCCGGTCTATGCCGGTGACTACCTTGAGTTAAGTGGTTGGATCGACAAGGCCGGTAATACTTCGCGCCACATGCAGTTTGAGGCTTATAAAGTGATAACCAGCGCGGGGATCGAAGGTTGTCCTTCAGCCTGCAATGTTCTAAATGAGCCGCTTCTGGTCAACAGGGCCAGCGGCACCTGCGTTGTGCCCAAAGAGCAGCAGCGCGGCCAACAGGGCAGTTAACCGGATTCTATGAGGAGAGATAAACAATGGATAAACTTATTATCACCGCGGCGATGATCGGGGCCGAGGTAACCCGTGAACACAACCCCAACCTGCCGGTAACCCCGAACGAGATTGCCGAGGCAGCATACGCCTGCTACAACGCCGGAGCTTCCATTGTTCACCTGCATGTTCGCGAAGATGATGAGACCCCGACCCAGTCTGGGAATCGGTTTAGGGAAACAATCGAACTGATCAAGGCTAAATGCAATATTATCATTCAGGTTTCAACCGGCGGGGCAGTTGGGATGACAGCGGAAGAAAGGCTGCAGCCGGTTTACCTGAAACCTGAAATGGCAACCCTTTCAACCGGTTCGGTTAACTTTGGCGACGATGTATTTTTAAACCCGCCGTCCTATCTGGAAGAGTTCGCCAGGGCGATGAAAGAAAACGGTGTCAAGCCCGAAATTGAGGTTTTTGATGTGGGCATGATTAACAATGCCCTGCATCTGGTAAAAAAAGGCTTGCTGGAAGAACCCCTGCATTATGATTTTGTAATGGGTGTGCCAGGCGGAATTCCGGGTTCTTTGAAGAACTTGCTGCATTTAGTGGAAAGCATTCCTTACGGCAGCACCTGGACTGTAGCCGGCATGGGGCGTCATGAACTGCCTCTTGGCACGGCGGCGATCATCATGGGCGGTCATGTGCGGGTCGGCTTCGAAGATAATATTTATTACGAAAAAGGGGTCTTGGCTCAGAGTAATGCCCAGCTGGTAGAGAGGATCGTACGGGTGGCCGAAATTCACAGCCGGGAGGTTGCTATCCCTGATGAAGCCCGTAAAATATTACGTTTAACGTAGAGAATTATTTATGATTTATTTTGTTTTACAAGAACCATGTGGCATCGCTAACTCAGAGAGTGGTCAAATAATTATTGACTTTATCGAGATCGTGGCCTAAAATGCCTGATCGATGGATTGTCCTACGGTGAATATCTATCCACCATTTATGCCCTCCCCCTCGAGGGGGGAGGGGTAGGGTGGGGGTGATAGGGTACGAGTATTTTGATCGGTGAGGATCTGCAATTTACTGGCAAAAGCGGCATCCCTGGTGGGTGCCGCGCTTTTTTAGCTCCCCTGTGACCGCGGCGGCTATCTGCCCGGTGCTTTCCGGCCAGTGCGGGGCGATGAGCAGGTCAGCGCTTGTAGACTGGCTGGCCAGGCGGTGAACAACCGTGGCGGGGTTAAGCAGTTCCAGGCAGTCGCAGAGATGAGGGAGATAGTCTGCCAAGCTCACAAAAACCGGCACATCTCCTGTTCTATAATCTTCAACCAATGGCGTGTTCCGGATTACCTGCAAGTGATGAAATTTGATCCCTTCAATGCCGTTGCTGTTAATCGAATCAATCGTTTCTGCGTACATCGCCGGCGTTTCGCCGGGCAAACCGAGGATAATATGAGCGCAGACCCGGATGCCCCTTTCGCGGGTCAGCGTTACAGCTTTTACAAAGTCAGCTACACTATGGCCGCGGTTTATTCTTTTTAGGGTTTTGTCATGAGCAGATTGCAGTCCGTATTCTATCCAGAGGTGGCAGCGGCCGGCATAATCCTCCAGCAAATCAAGGATTTCTGCTGACAGGCAATCCGGCCGCGTGGCGATGCTCAGGCCTATTACTTCCGGAACGGCCAGGGCCTGATCGTAAAGTTCTTTTAATTTATGCAAAGGAGCATAGGTGTTGGTGTATGACTGGAAATAGGCCAGGTAGAGGGCGGGTTTCTTTTTTTTGCCCTTCTGCAGCTGTTCGATTAGGGCAGGCGGTTGATCTTCCCTGCTGTGAGGTGAAAAAGAAGGATTATAGCAGTAGCTGCAACCTCCCGTGCCAATGGTGCCGTCGCGGTTGGGGCAGGAAAATCCGGCATCAAGAGGTATCTTGTAGACTGGTTGACCGAACTGCTCCTTAAAATAGGTGCCCAACCGGTAGTACCAACCCGGTTCACCTTGCTTAAGGGCGCTGCTCATCATCTGCTCCCTTCTTTTTCCGGCCCTGCTCTGCACCAAGCGCTTCCGGACGCTCGAGATAAAGGATCATCACGGCTATATCTGCCGGGGTTACCCCTTCCATTCTCGATGCTTGTCCTAAGGTTGCCGGTCTGATCTCCTCCAGCTTTTGGCGCGCTTCGCGCGACAGGTTAATTGCTTTTTGGTAATCAAAATCGGCAGGTATTGGTTTGTCGTGCAGGCGGGCAGTTTTTTCCACCAGCTGCTCCTGCTTGGCTATGTAGCCTGCATATTTAATCTGGTTTTCCAACTC
>JBFYYZ010000236.1:0-2570 GCA_041309745.1 Bacillota bacterium
CCTGCAAAGGCGGGAAACGGGGGTCGCGTAGCGCCGCACTGATAGCGTTGGCGCTGATTTCCGCAGCCAGATTTTGCCTTACCGGCTCGATAGTGCCAATACAGCCGCGCAGCATACCATCTTTTTTAAGCGATACGAACGCGCCGGCTTTTTGAGCCAATTGAGTTGGCAACTGATCCGGCTGAGCTGACACTTTACCCTGCCTGAAATATTGTTCCAGGGTGCTGCGGGCCAGTTTGGTGGGATTAAAGTTACCCGCGCAATCAGGCTCTAAAACCGCTACCAAATAGCCGACGCCAAAGGGTCCTTCGTAAGAAATAATGTCACTTTTAAAGGCTTTACCATCAAGCATTCCGAGAGCGATTATAAATGATCGCAGACCGCATTCCCCGGCTTCTTCGACCAGCTGCTGATTAAAATTTAGTATTTTTTCTACCTCAGCTTTGGCAAGATAATCAACCAGCTTTTGATCAAACTCGGCACCGCGTCGGTTGTAACCGGCAGGCGCTCCCGGAATCAGGCGGTGCGAGAGGTCGCCGCTGGCTAAAACCACGTAAGGAAGTCCGCGACTGTCAGCTGCCCGGCGCAGGCTTTGGCCGAAGCGATAGAGTTCCCGATAGCTGTTAAAACCAAATGTAATGTGCAGACCAGGTAGATCCAGACCTTCCTGTTGCAAATAATAAAGGGGAACCATCGCACCGTGATCAAGGTCGGCCCTACCGTGGCTAAAATTACCGGTGTTACTTATGAAAATCGGCTTTAGAGCGTCTTTTTCAGTTTCCTGCTGAAGTAGCTCCAGCAGTTCAAGGTCCGTTTTAAAATTGATCCTGATCTGGGGAAAACCAAATTGGGCAAAACTGCCTTCTAAAAGTTCGGATGCCAGCACTGCGGGCCCTTCCCGCAGCACCGATCCGTGGGGGGTAATTAAGATTATCAGTTCCGGCCCGGCTTCTTTTACCCTGCGGCTTAAGGTCTGCATGCCTGCCACCGTTTTAGCTGCTTTCTCCAGCTCACCGCGGCCGATGGCGGGAATAATAATCGGGGGATGAGGGGCGATGCCTACCAATTTAAGCATAGCAAACACCTGCCTTTTATTTGAAGGTTTCAATCGCCTGCCAACAGTATAACATACCAATATGATATGATTAATTAAAAGCTAGCAGCGGAGGCTGTCATGAAACAGAAGCATCTATTCGGCCCGGTGCCTTCCAGACGTTTGGGGATATCGTTAGGCATTGATCTGATTCCCCATAAAACCTGTAGTTTGAACTGCGTCTACTGCGAGTGCGGAAAGACTACTTATCTGACTGTGGAAAGAAAAGAATATATGCCAACGGACGGGGTGATTGAAGAACTGGATCAATACCTTAAAAGCCAGCCGCAGCTTGATTATATTACCTTTGCCGGTTCAGGTGAACCGCTGCTCCATTCCCAGATCGGTCAGATTATCAATTGGTTAAAAAAAAATTACCCTGACTATAAACTCTGCTTGCTGACCAACGGCACACTTTTTGCGGATCAGAAAACCAGAGAAGAAGTCCTAAACCTCGATCTGATCATTCCCTCCCTTGATGCGGCTACCGAAGAGGGTTTTGCTAAGGTTAACCGCCCCCACAAGAGTCTGAAGTGCGCTCAGATGATTGAAGACCTGGTTAAACTGCGCGAAGAATTCCCGGGCACAATAATTATAGAAATTATGATCGTCCCCGGAATCAATGACAGCCAGCAGGAACTGGCTGCTTTAAAGTCAGCAATTGAAAGAATCAAGCCGGATCGGGTGCAGCTGGGAACACTGGACCGGCCGGGAACGGAAAGCTGGGTTGAAGCAGCATCTATGGAAGCTATGGAAGAGATCGCCAGCTTCTTAGATAATGTAGAACTGATCGGCAACTTCAAACCGCGGCGACAGATTGCTTCTTTCAACGAAATACATAGCAACAGCATCCTGGAAGTCCTTAAAAGGCGCCCCTGCACTGTTGAAGACTTGCATCAGGCTCTTAACCTGCATCCCGCCGAACTGCAGAAGTATGTAAACCAACTGCTTGAAGAAGGCCGGATTAAAGTTGAACAGCGCGAAAGAGGTCAGTTTTTGGTCCTTGTTGATCAATCCTGACCCTTATTGGCAATCATCATCAGCTGTAAGCCACATTTAAACTTCTGCATTACCCAATTAGCACAAAATGAAAATGACTGCATCTTTGCTTGACAGGTTAACTTCTATGGCCTACCCTAGTTTTAAGTTTTTAGACCGCCCAGACAAAGGACTTGAAGATTATGACTAACCGCCGGAATTACCGGGACAGGGAAAACTTTACAGAGGCGATCCAGGCGATCTTCCCCAAGTTGATGCACTACCTGAACACCGAGGAAAACCGGGAACTGACCGGGCTCGGGATCACACCGGGGCAGATTAATGCCCTGCTGGTGCTCTACTTAAATGATGATCTGACCATGGGCAAGCTGAGTTCGGAAATATTCCTGGCGGAAAGCGCCGCCACCCGCCTGGTCAATCGCCTGGTCAATTTAAACCTGGTTAAAAGGCGTGGCGATGAAAAAGACCGCCGCATCGT
>JBFYYZ010000237.1:0-4710 GCA_041309745.1 Bacillota bacterium
GTGTTTATAAATATCGGTTTCGGGCACTACTTTAAAGATTTAAGCATGAAAGAAGTACACCAAATATAAACCTTTTGGGTGGTTGCATCAGGCGGCTGGTTATTGTACTTTAAATCTGATAGAATAATTTATAAAGTGGGAGGAACAAATCTAATGAGTATTAAATACCCTGCATTATTATTGACACTGTTCGCTTTATTCTTTTTAACGGGCTGCGGCGGGTCCAGTGGACAGGCGCCCGATTTGGACGGAACTGAATGGGGCTTAGTTGAAATGAATGGCGAAGCCATCCCGGAAGATGTGGAAATCAACATCGCTTTCAGTGAAGGTCAGATCAGTGGCCAATCGGCCTGTAACCGCTACTTTGCCGGTTATACACAGGAGGGAACTACGCTGACATTCGACCAAGCCGGAAGCAGCAATATGTACTGCGAAGGGCTGATGGATTTAGAGGCCGACTACCTTCAGGTTCTGAGCGAAGTAAAGAGCTTTGAGCTTAGCGGCGATACAATGACTATGAAAAATCAATCCGGGGCAGAAATTTTGGTTTTTAGTAAATAAGATCGTAATCGTAAACCCTGCCGATCATTAACAAACCGGCAGGAACTGCAGCAGGAAGAAAATGTTCTGGTCAGCCCTGGAAAATTTTTCCGGGGCGGCTGTTACTGCAGCAAGACTCAGGTTCTGACTTTACCTGCTGAAGTAACCGCATAGATATCAAGGTGACTGAACCACTTAAAGTATAGATATAGTTGCCTAATATGATTGAGGGGAAATAAAATATGAACAACAGCTACCAAAAGATATACCTGGAGTGGCTGATCGATATCTTAGCATACATCGTTGTCTTGAACCTCCTCACAGAACACTTTGATGCTTTCTTTATCTCTAGCTTTACAACATCAATTTTTGTTGCTATTTCGATGAAGCTTATTTTGGTTCCCATATTATTTATCAAATCAAAGGCAAGTTCCTATTGGAAATCAAAAGAGGGCCGGTTATATAGAATACTCGGGCTTGTGAATAAGTTTGCAATATTGTTCTTTAGTAAATTTCTAATCCTGGCATACCTTTATTTTAAATACAAGGAGCTCGTTAGCATAGAAGGCTTTGTCAGCATTACAATCTTAATACTCCTACTCATGTTGACCGGTAAGCTTCTCAGGTATATATATGATTACTTAGGGAGCATTAAGCTTGTTACCAATGAAGAAGACCTAAGCTAAAGAAACTAGTTTATTGTTAAGTTTTATACCAATAAGGAGGAATTGAATTATGGCAAGATTATTAAGAACCATGGCAAGAACAGCAGCTATCTCAGGTACTGCCACGGCAACATCGGGCCGGGTACGAAATCGCCAGGCACAACAATTCGCAAACCAGGCAGCAGGTCAGCAGGCAGCTCCGACGCCCACCCCTGAAGCGAATTTGGACCAGCAGATTGTCCAGCTTGAAAAACTGGCCAAATTAAAAGAACAGGGCATCATAACCCCGGAAGAATTTGATGCCAAGAAGAAACAGATCCTTGGTCTTTAGTTTGAAAAATGTGATCCAGAGGTTCTAATGAAGTAAAGCTTGGCCCCGTAATGATCATTTACGGGGCCTTATTTTAATATTTTTGATTAGGGCTAACAGACTTCCTATTAGTATATCAGTGCAACAAAGAGGGCAAAAAGGTAGCCAGTTGCGGGAAGCTAATCAGGAGCACCAGGCAAACAAAAATAGCAATCAAGAAAGGCCATACACCTTTGAAAATTAACTCTAGAGGCACCGTTTTGGCCACCCCCTTAACAATGTAAACATTCATCCCCACCGGCGGCGTAATCACCCCCATCGCCACGACCATGACGATGATCACCCCGAACCAGATCGGGTCGTAACCGAGCACTGTGACCGCTACCGGTAAAAAGATCGGGATGGTTAAAAGGATCAAGGCCAGGGCATCGATAAAGCAGCCGAGCACCAGGTAAATCAACAGAATCAAAGAGATAACCGCAAAAGCGGGCAGATCGAGGGCAGCTGCCCAGTCGGCCATGGCAAAGGGAATGCGGCTAATGGCAATAAAGCGGCCGAAAATTACAGCGGAGGCAACCAGCAGCATGATCATCGCCGTTGTCCTGGTGGTATCGGCCAGAGATTTTTTAATGATCTCCAACGTCAAGCCACCTTTAAGCGCTGTAACCAGCGCTACACCGAAAACACCCACAGCCCCTGCTTCAGTTGGCGTAAACCAGCCAGCGAACAGGCCGCCCAGTGAAATGGCAAAGATCACTAACACCTCGAACAAACCGCCTCTTAGTGCTTTTAACCTTTCGATCCAGCTAAATTTCGGGCCGGGTGGGCCAAGTTCGGGTCGGCGTCGAGCAACTAGATAAATAGCCAACATGTATAAAAACATCAGCAAAAATCCGGGAATTATTCCAGCAAGGAAAAGCCGGCCGACTGACTGTTCAGCGGCAATACCGTAAACAATAAAAATGACACTTGGTGGAATCAAAACGCCTAAAGCCCCTCCGGCAGCAACACTGGCAGTGGAAAGCGAACGATCATAGTTGTACTTCTGCATCTCCGGCAGGGCAATTGCGCCAATGGTCGCCGCTGTTGCCGTATTGGAACCGCAAACAGCGCCAAAAAGGGCACAGGTTGCCTGGGTGGCAATAGCCAGCCCCCCGGGAAGATGCCCGACTAGTTTATAGGCCAGGTTGTAGAGCCGGGAACCGATTCCGGCATAAAAAGCTAAAAACCCCATCCAGATAAACATGGGGATCACGCTGAGCGAATAGTTGGCAAAAGCAGAAAAAAGCTCGGTCGATACGAGGGCAAAGGCCGCTGGTAGTGTGGTCAGGTAAGCAAACCCGAAAAAACCAACCAGGGCCATAGCGTAGGCAATCGGCATATTTAAAGCAATCAGCAAAAAAAAGATTAAAATCCCAATCAGACCGGCAGTCATGGGGTTCATTTAGCCTCACCCCCGACCACCTGCCTGAACAGGCTTAAAATTACAGTCATAGCCAGCACCAAGAAACCTGCCGCCACCAGAAAGATAAACGGATAAAAGGGCAACCGGATGGTTGAGGACACTACTCCGCTCGCCGCCAGGCGCGACCCGTAGGAGAAAATGTTGTAGGCTACGAAAAAAAGAAACACCATGGCCGGCAAACCGACCGCCAGCTCAGTGAAGCGCCGCCATGAAGGCGGCAATTTATCGGTAAGAAAACTGATTGCAATGTGACTATTTTCAAGGGCACAGCGGGCCAGGGCCAGGCCGACAACGGCAGCTGTCAGAAACCCAACCAGCTCGTATGTGCCTAAAATCGGGCGGTTTAGCAAAGCCCGTCCCAGGATATTGGCTACAACCAAGGTGGCTGTAGCAGCTAAGATGATCCCGGCTAATAAATCCATCAAACGGCTGATTTTTATGATTGCTAGCTCAAAATACTGCATCTTTCACACCCTTTATCAATCTAACCGGCTTTTACCACAGCTGCTAAGGAGGGTAAAAGCCGGTCCTGTACTTGCTTATTTTGCAGTGTTAATTAGTACTTTTCAGCAAGCTGCTTGACAGTGGAGAGGATCTCTTCCCCGGGAAATCCGAGCTGATCCATGCGCATCACAAAATCCTCCTGGATCGGCTCGATCAGGCTGATCCAGAGGGCCATTTCTTCAGGCATCAGCTCGATCACTTCCTGTCCGGTTTCTTCTACAGCCCACTGAAGAGCTTTTTCGTTCTGGACATCCCAGAGCCCCGCAGCAACTTCTTCAAAGAAGCTCTCATTTACATCCGTAATTATTTCCTGTAAATCGGCAGGCAGCGCCTCCCACTTCTGCTTGTTCATAGTCACAAAAAATACTGCGTTATAGAGAAAGGGTGTCCTGGTCAGGTAATCAGTGACCTCGGCGTGGCGCCATCCCTGAAGAACCTCAACCGGCGCCAGGTTTCCTTCAACCAGGCCACGGGCCAGCGCTTCATAAGCCTCCGGCTGGGGCATCGCCTCGGGCACGGCGCCGAGCAGGGCCAGCGAATCGGCACTCAAACCGGCAGCCCGGATTTTCAAACCCTTCAGATCTTCTAAGTTTCTAACCGGCTTGGTTGTAAAAAGATCACCGGGCCCTGTTGCCAGTACATACATCAGCTGTGTATCCTGAACCTCATCCGGTTCAAGGGCTTTAATCCCTTCCCAGGCAACCTTGCTGGCTGAGTAAGAGTTTTCATAAATCAAACCAGGCAGTTCGAACGCTTCTAAAACCGGAAAACGGCCCCTGGTATAAAAGAAGGCCGAAAGGCCAAAATCGGCGATCCCGGAAATAACACCTTCGTAAATATCGGCAGACTTGATCAGCGTCTCACCGGGGTAGCTGGTTATTTTAACCCTGCCCCCGCTGGCCTCGTCAATTGCGGCGATCCAGGGCTGAATCAGCTCTGTTTCAGCGGCATGCCCGGCGGGGAAAAAGTGGGCTAAGGTGAATTCATAAACCTCTTCAGGGGCAGCACCATTATCTTCTGACTCCTGAAGATCAGCGTCGCCTGTCTCCTGACCGGCCGGACTGCAACCAACCGCAAGGACCATTAAAAAAATAAGTCCGAACAACAATAACTTCTTCATCTTCATCCTCCTTAATATTTTTGCTACGATAAGCGGTTAGGGCAAAAATAAATACTCCGGCGGGAGTATAGGTAAATAAAAGCATGCCGGCCCTGTGGCCGGCATA
>JBFYYZ010000238.1:0-3771 GCA_041309745.1 Bacillota bacterium
TCACCCTGACCCTCTCCCGCCAGGGGAGAGGAAATTTTCACCCCTACCCCAACCCTCCCCCCTCAAGGGGGAGGGAGCTTAGGAAGTTAATTGTTGCATTAAAAAAGACAGGCCGTTGAAGGCCTGTCTTGGCTTGGTTACTTTCGAACGGGGGAAGTGTCGATCGTAATCACTAATCGATCTTCGGCCGTGGATAAAGACCAGCCCGCTCGACGATTTCAGGTACTTTTTCTTCCCAGGCGATGGCCATAATATGAACTCCGTGTACACCTTCGATCCCTTTTAATCTTTCGATGGTTTCAACGGCAATATTCAGGCCTTCCGCTTTTTTATCTTCCGCACCCTGTAGTCGCTCAATCAGGGCATCGGGGATGGTAATACCGGATACGTTGTTTTTCATGTACTTGGCGGCGCCCATCGACTTGATCGGGGTGATCCCGCCAAGAATTTTAATCTTCTTGTGCAGTCCGCGCTCGCGAACCATTTCCATAAAGCGCTCGAAACGATCGAGGTCGAAGATGCACTGGGTCTGGATAAAGCTGGCCCCAGCCCTGATCTTCTTCTCGAGCCGGTCTACCCTGAACTCAAAGGGATCGGCAAAGGGGTTTTCAACTGCACCCAGGTAATAACTTACTTCACCCTCGAGTTCCTCGCCGCCCATAAAGTGTTTCTCGTCGCGCAGGTCTTTTAAGCCTTTTATAAGCTGCAGCGAGTCAATGTCATAGACACCCTTGGATCCGGTTTCGTTGCCGAATTTCATATGGTCGCCGGCGATGCAGAGGATATTCTTGATCCCCAAAGCCTGGGCGCCCAGCACATCGGCCTGGATGCAGATCCGGTTACGGTCACGGGTCACGATCTGGATAATCGGCTCGATCCCCATCTGCACCAGGGCTGCCCCGCAGGCAATGCTGGAGGTGCGCACGATGGCGGTCTGGTTATCGGTAATGTTACAGGCTTCAACGTGATTGCGCATGCCTTCGGCATGATGTTTCATCTGGGTGATGTCGGCGCCTTTTGGCGGTCCGAGCTCACCGGTTACAGTAAAGTGTCCTGCTTCCAACATTCTTTCCAGTCTGCTACCCGCGATCAATTTTAACATCCTCCCTTACCGTGGTTCTGTTACCACCATGATGTGATGTTGACCAGTTTTTAGGAGGCTGAATCTCATCTAAATCGGAGAGGCGTCCAAAGGCCGCTAGGCGCTCGTGAATCAGATGCCAGGCACAGTCAACATCTTTGCCCAGCTCGCATTTTCCTTCAGCCGAACCGCCGCAGGGTCCGTTCAGGATGCTCTTGGCGCAGCGGCTGATCGGGCAGATACCCATCGTCAGATGCAACACGCAGTCTCCGCAACCGAGACAGCGCTCGACCCAGACCCCCTGTTCAATCGGGTAACCCATCGAAGTAGTATTCAGTCCGGGAAATACTCTGAGCGAAGGAACATGTTCAACCATGGTCTGCACTCCAACCCCGCAGGCCAACGACAGGATAACATCGTAACCTTTTAGTTTTTCCAGCACTTCGTCAATCATTTCAAACTCGCACTGCCGTTCAATCGAGAATACATCGACTTCACCAGCAATGCTATCTTTTTTACGCTGGATCCGCAGTAGAGCAGCAGTTTCTTCGGCTTCTTTTTCACCGCCGGCCATGCAGACAGCCACACAGCTGTTACAGCCGAGGACACAGACCCGCTTGTATGGAGCAACCATGGCTGCTATTTCTTCAAGCGGCTTCCGTTCTGCGATTATCATACACTCACCTTCCCTTCAACTTAATGCAATTTATGCTTCAAATCTATTACCAAACCAGGTTTAGCGGTTATGCTGCTTGAAAACATCAACATAGGAATCACAGTAAATATCCATGTTGAGGATAATCCTGGCTGAGGCAATCGCTTCCATCAGTTCGTCATCATTGGCATCAACAATGCCGGCATCAAGGCCGTTGGCCATAGCCATCACAGCAAAGGTGCGGTTGATCAGCTCACGGTTCTTGGTGCCCTGGGATACGTTGCTCAATCCCACGACGGTTTTTGGCGCCGGGTCGGAGATCAGCTTGATCTCGCGCAAGGTTCTCATCACTTCGGGGCCATGATCCTGAGCCACATTACAGGGCAGAACCAGCGGATCGATATAGAGCATATCAGGCGATATACCGAAACCATCTGCTACGGCAACCAGTTCGGCAGCCAGGCCAATCCTGGCGTCAGCGTCCTTGGGGATACCCTCTTCATTCATGGCCAGAGCGATTACTTCAGCACCGTATTCAGCAGCCATGGAGAAAACCCTTTCCATCTTGGCCATTTCGGCCGGGACAGAGTTGATCATCGCCGGCCGCTTGCAGATTTTAAGGCCAGCTTCAATGGCATCGTATTTGGTTGAGTCGAGGCAGAGTGGAAGTTTACTTGCCTCCTGGGCAATTTCGACCAGCCAGGTCATGGCGCCAACTGCGTCCGGTGAGCTGGGGCCGACATTGATATCGAGATAGTGAGCTCCGTTGTGCTCCTGCTTGCGGGCCCATTCCTGGACCGGGACAGGATCGCGATCTTTGATCGCCTTGGCGATATCTTTAAACATGCCGTTAATGCGCTCGCCAATAATTATCATGGGGTAGCCTCCTCTTTTTAATAGCTATTATCTTTCATTAAATCGTCGATGTTGGCTTTAATCACTTTCAGGGTTTCAGGGTGACGCAGGACCATGATGTCGATCCCCGACTGCAGGTAAGCCATAGCAGTGGTTGCTTCCCACAGGATACCACGCTCTTCCTGCTCTCCCCAGCTGGGTTCATTGGCTTCGGGCTGGTTTGCTTCCTTGGCGCGCCAGGCCTCAAGGCCGACGTTGCCGATCATCGGCATGGCCAGCATCTTGTCACCCTGGAGAGCGCCGTTGCGGGCCCGCTCCATGATCGAGTAAGAATATTCAATCCCGTAACCGAGGGCGGCGATGGTCGGGTCAATGATGATCCGGTTAGCCATAGCGGTACTCATCTCGGCGATGAGAATGTTTAGCTGCTTACAAATGTTAATGTCAATCGGTGACTGGGCAATAATATTGTGTTGGTTAGCCATGCAGGCACTGGTTACAGCCTTGTAGTTTTCCAGCTCAGCCACGCCCATCAGCAGGTTTTCGCCTGCTGCAGCCTCGGCTATCGGCGCATAAAGGGTATTGTCTACTTCAGGCTTGCCACAGCCAACAACAATCAACGGCACGCCAACTGCTTCGAGCACCTTTTTAACGGAGGCAATACAGTCCTCAACCGAAGCACCTTTTAAGTCGGGGTCTGCACCTTTCAGGCGGATTTGGATCAAATCTGCGCCAAACTGATCGACACATTTCTTGGCCCAGGCGCCCGGATCGTTCCAGACATCTCCGTAATATTTTTCAAAAAGAGGATCCCATTCTGCGGGAACAATGTCCCAGACTTCCAAAGCAACTACCGGGCGGTTGGGAATTGAACCTTCAAAGTGAAGATAGGGTAAAGCCCCTTCGCCACCGACGGTAACGGTGTGGCTACGGGTGCCGCCCTGTTCCTTGGTGGCACCGAGGACAACTTCACCAACTGTATTTCTATATTTTTCCTTCAGGATTTCTACAACCATCTTATTACTCCTTTCGTTAGGTGATACAGGGTTAAAAATATATCTTAGGCGAAGTTTTCCTTTGAAAACTTGGTAATCCCGGAAGCTTCACGCGGGCCGACGATAACTTCCCAGCCCGACTCTTCTTCCAGTGCGCCCTTCAGCACGGCAACGTGGCCCGGTAA
>JBFYYZ010000239.1:0-10058 GCA_041309745.1 Bacillota bacterium
TCTGGCCCGCTCCTCATCAGTTTCAACCGTGTGATCCTCATAGAAACGCTGGCTGACCGGATTAAAGGTGGCCTTAGGATAAAGCAGGTTCGGCACCGGGCTGTCTGCCGGTTCATAGTGAGTCGGTAATGGACCGTCACGCAGCCCACCTACTCCCTGGTAGCCGATGGAGAAGAGCCTTCCCACACCTTCGGGGAGCATAATGAAGGGGTTGGCGGTTGAATATTCAAAGTCCCAGGCACCCGGTATATCGGGAACATCGTTGCCGACCCATTTCTGCTGGGCTTCGTCCCACCAGATTACCGGTGCAGCGGGGTTCCAGGGCTTGCCTGCCAGGTCGCAGGAAGCACGGCTGTAGACAATACGCCGGTTAAGCGGCCAGGCAAAAGACCAGTCCTTATTGAAACCGAGGCCTTCTTTTTCTTTGATTCGTTTTTTTGTTGCCGGGTTATCAAGGTTGTTGTAGTATCCGCTATAGAGCCAGTTACCGCAGACGGTTGTACCGTCAGCCTGCAGACCGACAAAGTTGGTCAGCAGGGAACCATCAGCCGCCTTGTAACCGTTAAGCTCTTTGCAAACCTTAACAATATCAACCTGGCCGTCAGGTCCGTCATAGTCCCAGTACATCTTGGTAATCTGCTCTGGCACCTGTCCACCCTCTGTTTCGTAGAGAGCTTTAAGGCGTTTGAACATTTCGTTGACAATCCAGAGATCCGACATGGCATCTCCCGGGGGATCCTGGGCTTTCCACATCCACTGGATCCAGCGGCCGCTGTTTGCTTTATTGCCTTCTCGTTCATAGCTGAAAGCAGCAGGCAGAATGAAAACCTCGGTCTCGATCTCAGCCGGGTTCATCCCCGGGCCTTTCCAGAAAGCAGCGGTTTCATTTTCAACAACATCAATTGAAACCAGCCATTTCAGATTTGCCTGGTAATGGAGCTTAGCCCTTGAGCTCGAACCACCAACCAGTGGGTTGTCGGCCACGCAGATCATACCTTCAACTTCGCCGTCGCGCATGTACTTATAAGCTGGAATGTGCGAGTGATCGAGACCATCAAGTTTCGGCATCCACTGGTAACCAAACTCGTTAGCCGGCGTAGCATTGTCGCCATAGAAAGCTTTTAAAAGGCTGACAATATACTTAGGCCGGTTGCTCCACCAGTTCTTCTGAGGTGTGGTTGTAGTAAGGTATTCTTCCAGAGTTGCTTGGGTTTGTTGCGGTGTCGGGTTGTAACCGGGAATGATGTGGTAAAGTTGCGCCATATCGGTTGCACCCTGCACGTTTGACTGTCCACGCTGGGCGTTAACCCCGCCGCCGGCGATCCCCATGTTGCCGAGTAGCAGCTGGATAATAGCAATAGCGCGGGTATTCTGGGCGCCGTGGGTAAACTGGGTAATCCCCATGGCATAGAGGATGTTTCCTGCTTTTCCGGCTTGGCCGGTGCTGCTGAAGAGTTCGTATGATTCTTTTAACACATCTTCAGGAGCGCCAGTCATTTTGCTGATATTGGCGATCGTGTATTTGCTGTAATGCTTCTTCAGCAGTTGGAATGAGCAGTTGGGGCTTTCCAGGGTGGGATCCTTGAGGATTTCGCCGCCTTCGTCCGCCTGGTACTGCCAGTTGGCCATATTGTACTTGGTAGCGCTGCGGACCGGATCCGGCTCAGCCCCGGTAAAGAGACCTGTTGTTTCATCAAAGCTGAAGTTTTCGTTAATCAGGTAGGAAGCATTCGTGTAGTTCTCAACATACTCCTTGTGATAACGTTCGTTCTCAAGGATGTAGTTGATGAGGCCGCCCAGATAGGCAATATTGGTACCGGGACGAATTGGTACAAAAAGATCTGACACTGCTGCCGTACGGCATAAACGGGGGTCGACACAGATCAGTTTTGCACCCTTTGTCTCCCTTGCCTTTTCAATCCATTTCATCGAAATCGGGTGGTTTTCAGCGGTATTACCGCCGATGGCCATGATAACATCACTGTGCTGGTAGTCATTCCAGTGATTCGTCATGACACCCCTGCCAAACGAGGCGCTGAGACCAGCGACCGTTACGGAGTGTCAGAGACGGGCGCAGTGATCAATGTTGATTACGCCCATAGCCCGGCACATTTTGTGAAAGAGATAGTTTTCCTCTCCGGTGCACCAGGCGCTGCCCAGCCAGTTGATGGCATTGGTGCGGTTAACAGTTACCTGTCTGCCGCCGACATCAACGGTCTGGACCAGGGTCCGATCGCGGGTATCTTTAATCCGCTTGGCAATCTCATCGAGAGCCCAGTTCCAGTCTTTTTCCTCATAATCACTGGCACCCGGAGCGCGGTAGAGCACCTTGGTCATCCGCTTCGGGTTAGGAATCGGCTTGCCTTTTTCTTCAAAAATGTACGAAGCGTTAAAAATCGAACTGCCTTTGCTGCAAAGCGTGCCTTCATTGATCGGATGACCGGGGTCACCCTCGGCATTGACAACAATACCGTCCTGGACACTGCAGATGATACCACAGCCAACGCCGCAGTAAGTACATATTGTTGGAACTTCCTTAGTGTACTTAATGCGTAGAGGTTGGACAGGAGCGGCGATTGCTTTACGCAATCCCACACCGGTCAGTGTTGCTGCGGCAGCGGTCGCACCAGATAGCTTTAAGAAGCTGCGCCGCGTTAGTTCCATAAGGACATCCACCTCCTAATCTTCTCTTTCACTTAAATCAGGGTCATTGACCCACTGTAAACCGGAGCCCGGTTTAAAACCCTCCTTGCCGGCCAGTAAATCATTGTTGAGCGTGGCAAGGTTGTGAATGGCTAACACTAAATCGCCATCCGTGTTGTGCTGCCGTAAATCAAAAATCTTGTAGTAACAGCAGCAGCATTGGCAGTAGTTTACCCGGCATAAATCATTGCCTTCAACGGTAAAGTAGCCTAATTCTTCCCTCTCGACATTACTGCAGTACGGACACTTGACTCGGGTGTGCACCCAACGGGTGCCACAAAGCCAGCATTCCATAAGCTTTGCCCCGTCATCGGCGCGCAGCATACCGTAATGCGGTTTTTCACCGCATAATGGACAATCCCCCCCTTCATACAGGTCTGTCCGTAAGACCTCGGCAATAGATTCAAGCTGTCTTCTGTAAATAGAAGATAACACTATTGAAAAAAGGAATGTAGCCATGTCTGTTTCAATGGCTGTTTCCTTAATCAATAACTGACGGAATATATCAATCTCATCAAGGCTAATCAGCGATTCTTTGTTGGAGAAATAAGAGTCTGTCCTTGTAATTACCTCACTAAAAATAAGTTTTAAAGCAGGATTTTTTTTCGCAGTTTCTTTACAGGCAACTTTGAATAGATTAAAAAAGAGATGGGTGTCCAGATCCGGCCTGAAACGGAGGCTCTGATCCTTTTTCATCAATTCAGTAGCTTCTTCCGCCTGCGATATGGGCAGTTCAGCCGGAATAAAAGCCCCGAATTTATTAGAAAAATACTTATCTAAAACACTGAAGATTGCTTCAACATAATCTGCGCCGTCGGCAAAATCATCATATAGCTTTTTACAGCGCTCTATCTCCTGCTCATACCCAACCAGCCACAGACTATCCAACAACTAACACTCCTTACGATAATTTGTCTTTAAGATAGTTAAAGCTTAATATTCTACATAAGCGATGTTAACACTATTGCCAACTAAATGAAATTTTCAATGATTTTCCCTATAAACAAAAATCCCCTTTAATACAAGGGTTTTCGGTAATTACACTTCTTTATTACCTGTGACTATATTCACATATATTAATGTTACAAAATGCTTAAGCTGTTTAACAATCGTGATAATTATACCTATAAGGTTTTTTTATGTCAATACATAATACCACCCAACTGCTTACATTTATAGTGTTAAACCTCTCAAAATTCTTCAAAATTATGTCGAACCATCAGAACCAGAAAACCGATTAACTTTTTAGTCGTTAAGCTACAAATGTATTTGCTTTGAGCGGCATTTTGCTTTAAAAGGCTATTGCCTGCAGCATTAATTGCAGTTATAATACTGTAAGCCAAAGCATGTGCGCCTGTAGCTCAGGGGATAGAGCAACGGATTCCTAATCCGTGTGCCGCAGGTTCGAATCCTGCCAGGCGCACCATTTCAATTGACTTCGTGAACCTGACAATATTCATAAATATAGGATTATCATGTTTTTGATTAGTCACAAAAACCCACAGTTTCCAGGAGAGTCGTTCAACTATGGATATGCCCGATTTATTGTATTTGGCCAGTTTGACATTTGCGTTTTTAATCGCATTTCTTTTTTTCCGTTACATCCTTTGGGGAATATATGCAAGATATAGGTACTGGCGAAAAACTGATCATCTATCCATCGAACAAATTATGAGTGAAGCGAAAGAAAAGAAAATGGCTCTGCCGTTTTTTTCTATTCTTATCCCCGCCAGGGAAGAGGCAGACGTGATTGCTCCTACCATCGATCACCTGGTATCTCTAAACTATCCTAAAGATCATTTTGAACTGGTCATCATAACTGACCAAAAAGAACTACTAAAAAGCCGGGAAACAGGGTCAACGACCACTCAGGTAATAGTGGAAAATAGGATAAATGAAATTGCGAAAAAAACTGATATGCCGGCAATTAAGCACGTTATCGTCCCGTATGATTTCGATGGCCGGGTGGGTGGAGGTTGTAACAAGAAAGAGGTCGGTTCGACAAAAGCAAGAGCCCTCAATTTCGGTTTAAGCTATGTCAATCAAGAAAGTGCTATCTGCAGTTTTTTTGACGCTGAAAGCAGGCCCGACCCGAATGTCATTTTGTATGTGGCATCCCGATACATAGCCACTATCGGCTGCCAAAAGATATGGCAGGGACCAGTATTCCAAGTCCGCAATTTTTACCAATTAAAACCAATAAATAAAGTTATCGCTTTATACCAGGCCCTCGCCCACGAGTGGTACTTTCCCATCCTGATGCGGCAACTACCTTTCCTCGGTGGTACTAACCTGCATATTGAACGCCAGTTACTGTTGAAATTGGAGGGGTATGATTTTATCAGCCTCTCGGAAGATCTGGAGCTGGGCGTCAGGGCTTACCTAGAAACCGGAGAATGGCCGGAATACCTGCCAGTAGTCAGTACAGAGCAAACTCCGCCCACCTATAAAGGTTATTTCAGGCAGCGCTTGCGTTGGGGCAGCGGGCACCTCCTTGTCTACGATAAATTCCGCCGTGCGACCCATTACCCTGAGATCATCCGTTTACCACTGCTTAAGGTGCTTTTCTGGAAAGGCCATTTCCAATGGTGCTTTTATCAAGCCATGGTAATAGCGCCCTTTATTTTTTTAATACTAACCCTGTTTGGGAAATTAGATCCGCATAACGTCCCGGTGGAAATAAGATCAACCCTGGCCATAATGGCGCCACTTTACTTCGGCTTTACATTTTATCTATTTTACAGGTATCGTAACTATATAAATTTTGCTCTCGCCCCTTACGGATGGCGAAAGTACCTTGCGGTTCTACATTTGGCCGTAATGCCAATCGCCGGATTGTTTATCGCATTGCCCTTTACAACGGCACTGTTATTAAGGGCCATTCACAGGCAACCAACTGCTTGGATTAAAACCCCACGCACACGGGAAATAGATACAAGGCTGTCAGAACAGTAATCAGGAAGTCCGAAGCAACCGAGATAACCCCTAATAACAAGGGGGCAGGGTTAAACTCTGCTTCCTAGTTATGAAGAATAATAACCTTAATTGCTGTGTCAAGCAGAAAAAGCTTAGCAGTTTGTATGGTTAATTGTTACTCACTAATCTGTTCACTATTTTCTTTAGAGTATATTCATTAGTGTTTCAGCTATTCGCCTGCTTGCGTACCCATCTCCATAAGGGTTGCAAGCCAAGCTCATTTTTTTGTATTCCTCATTATCATCTACCAAAAGCTTAAAGTTGTTAAATATTGACTCTTCATCGGTTCCTACCAGTTTTAGTGTTCCGGCCAATATTCCTTCCGGCCTCTCCGTAGAGTTGCGCATGACCAATACAGGCTTGCCCAGACTTGGCGCTTCTTCTTGTATGCCGCCGCTGTCAGTTAGAATTATGTATGCTCTTGCAAGAATATTATGAAAATCCATTATATCCAAAGGTTCAATAATCCTGATTCGATCGCAGTCCCCTAGAATTACTTTAGCCGCTTCTTTAACCGCAGGATTCATATGAACAGGGTAAATAGCTTTCATATCAGGATATTCGTCAATTATCCTTCCAATTGCTTTTAACATATTCCGAATTGGCTTACCCAGATTTTCTCTTCTGTGGGCAGTTATTACGATTAGTCGGCTGCTTGAAACCCAATTCAAATGTTCATTTGTATAACCTTCTTTTACCGTTGTCTTTAGGGCGTCTATAACCGTATTACCAGTTACATATATCGAGGATAAATCTTTACCTTCTCTGAGAAGATTAATCTTCGCTGTTTCTGTCGGTGCAAAATGATATTTTGCGATTAAGCCTACCGCTTGACGATTAAATTCTTCCGGGTAAGGTGCGTAAATATTATAAGTTCGCAGACCTGCTTCAACATGACCAATTGGTATCTGCATATAAAAGCAGGCTAGTGCAGTGGCGAACGCGGTAGATGTATCGCCGTGCACCAGCACAACATCAGGGTTTACCTCTTTGATTATTATTTGCATATTTTCAAGGATCTTAATAGTCACATCAAACAGTGTTTGATCGGCTTTCATGATAGACAAGTCAAAATCGGGAACAATCCTAAAGACCTCCAGCACTTGATCTAACATTTCTCTATGTTGGCCGGTCACACAAACAACCGTATCCAATATATCAATCGCTTTAAGTTCTTTAACTACAGGACACATCTTAATTGCTTCAGGCCTTGTTCCGAAAACAACCATTACTCTTTTCACTGTTTTGATCACTTTCCTTTTTAACGATCCAACCCAGATTTGATAGTATTAAGTTATGATCTGTTTGTATCATAAAGGTTTCATAAATACACGATTTGTTGAATTTGCTATTGTCTAATATTATTTATGGCCGGTTCTAACGTGGCCGGGTAGCCGAAAGAATGGAATTTGATATTCAAACCGGCTAACTTCCACCTCCTCTATTTCAGGAAGTAGAATCTAAGAAGTTGTAAACGTAATATTGACGAAAGATCTGCACTACAATATACTTTCGTTAGCCTCTTGCGAAGAACGGGGGGAGTATATAATTGGCTAGAAACGGCAAAAGGTCTATAACCGACGAAAGAACTGGTTCATTTTGCTGCGTATGTTAGCGAAAATTCCTCTTCCTCTGGTGAATTTATTGAAGTTGGCGGGTATCATTGCCGCTACCTTAGGTGCCCTCTACCTTATTGTTCTGGTGGTCGAGTACATAGCACCCTTTGTCATTGCTCTGGTATTGGCAGCGCTGATTGAGCCGCTTACCCGCACATTATCCAAAAAACGGAAGTTTACTCTTACCCGATCTCTGTCAGCCCTAATCGCGACGATCCTAATTGTATCAGTGGTGGTTCTGGTGATCTTCAGCGTCGGTAATCTTCTGTTCAACCAGGCCCGAGAGCTGATCATCCTCTTGCCGGAAAACTATCCCGATCTGGCCCAAGATATCATCGACTATCTCGCCTATCTACAACGGGCTATGGATTTTTTGACTGCGGATGAAGTGCAACGTGTAGATAGTCTATTGTCTCAGTTAGGAGAGCTCGTTTCCAATTTTGTCAGCAACTCAGCTCGTTTCCTCTTTCACTATGCCGTCTCTATCCCCGAGATAATGCTGTTCATCATCTTGACTATCCTTGCCATCTATTATATTTCTCGGGACTGGCTGAAGATGCAGGAAGGGATCAACGAGCAAATTCCTCATGAGTGGCTGGATAAATACTTTATATTCCGGCATGATATGCTGGCTGCTCTCTTCGGTCTTATTCGCGCAACCTTGATTTTTATGGCCGTCACTTTCGTACTCCTCTACATTGGCATGTCTATTTTGCAGATCCAGTATGCCCTGCTAATTTCCTTCATCATCACCATCTTTGATGCCCTACCGGTAGTAGGGGCTGGCCTTTTCCTAATCCCCTGGATGGTTTACGCTTTTATCACCGGTAATATAAAACTCGCTGTCGGACTGCTGATCATTCATGTATTGATCACCATAGTCAGACAAGTTATCCAGCCTAAAATCTTAGACGATCAGATCGGCATACATCCTCTCGTAACTGTGATTACCATGTATGTCGGCGTTAAATTCTTTGGTTTATCCGGCTTAATCATAGGCCCGGTAATTTTCGTAGTTGTACAAAGCGTCTTAGGTTACTATACAAAAGGGCGTACTTTTAAACAAATTATTTTTGGAAACAATCCATAGCCGATACCTTGAACATCAAATTAGAATCCGCAATTTTTCAATTCGGTTTTTGTGCACATTTTCAACGATAAACTTAATATTATTATTTTCTATTAAATCTCCTTCTTCAGGAAGCCTGCCGAGCAGTCCAGTTATATATCCGCCGATGGAGTCAAAGTCCTCCGATTCAATGTTTACCCCCAGCATTTCATTAATGAGGTCAATTTTCACGACGCCGCGGGCAATGTATTCGTCCTCATTTATTATCTCAATCTCATTGTAATGCCCATCAAACTCGTCACGAATATCTCCTACAATCTCTTCTATCAGGTCTTGCATTGTAATAATTCCAGCGGTGCCTCCGTATTCGTCCAAAACAATGGCCATTTGGATTCTGTTATTGCGCATTTCATTAAACAACTGGACAATTAGCTTATTCTCAAACGTGAAATAGGGCTCTCTCATGTATCTGGTTATATTAAAAGCTTCATCTTCTAAATCGAAGAAAAACAGGTCCTTCAGGTATAGGACACCAACAACGTTATCCATTCTGTCTTCATATACGGGAATACGTGAAAAACGTTTTTGCTTAAATACTTCGATTATACTATTGTAAGGTGTGTATAGTTCAACTGCAACCATATCTATCAACGGGGTCATCATTTCACTAACCTTTGATTCTCCGAATTCCAGTACATTTTGAATCATCTTTTTTTCTTCGCCTTGAAGCACACCTTCTTCATGGCCTACATTAACTATTGTCTTAAACTCTTCTTCTGTAATAAATGGCATTTTTTTGTTAATTTTTCCACCCAGTATTTTTGTTATCGCATTCGTTAAATGCATTAGAACTGAAGTAACAGGACTAATTACAGTAACAAAAAAAGTAATAAAGGAGGCGACCTTTAATGAAATTTTCTCGGAATTTACAGCTGCCAGGGATTTGGGCGTAATCTCGCCAAATATTAAAACAAGCAGAGTAGTGATAACTGTTGCAATACCTACCCCCGTATTACCAAAATAGCGGATAGCCAAGGAAGTCGCTAAAGCAGATGCCCCAATATTTACAACATTGTTGCCCACAAGGATAGCGCCAAGCATCTTGCCGGGGTCTTGCACTAATTTTTGAATAGTACGGGCCCCGGAAACGTTTTCATCAACCATATTCCTTATTCTTATTTTGCTTAAGGATACAAGTGCTGTTTCTGATGCAGAAAATATAGCTGAAAAGATCAAACATACGGCCAAAACAATTAATTGCCATATATCACCTGGATCCAAAATAGTTTCACTCTCCTAAATTGTAATTTATCAATCGTCGTTCCTTATACAAAAGCCGTCCATTAATATTATACCTGTAATAAGTAAGCGTTTCAATCCAACCCCATTATTCAATAAGCATCCGGGTCGATCATCTTGCAGTTTCCAGCCGCTGGCAGATAAGAGCATAATGACTTAATACAAATACCACATCTGATATAACAGGTTCAGGGATCAATAGCTTTAATTCTCCATTTTCAGCTTTTTGTAGTTTTTTAT
Source organism: Bacillota bacterium (assembly GCA_041309745.1). Classification (GTDB taxonomy): domain Bacteria; phylum Bacillota; class Dethiobacteria; order DTU022; family DTU022; genus UBA993. The sequence continues at coordinate 9,904 of JBFYYZ010000239.1, forward strand.
TTAACTGCAGAGCCTGATCCGGCGAATCGTTGAGGACGTTTTGCAATATTATACCCACATCAATAACCTAACTCTTTTGCCCGTTCGTTTACCATTTTCTCCCTTAAGCTGTAAGCGTCAACCGGATTTTCGGAATCAGCACAATTTTTTAACCT
>JBFYYZ010000240.1:0-7609 GCA_041309745.1 Bacillota bacterium
GAGAGGACCTGGTAAAGGCTCAAGCTGCGCATGCCGCCCCTTCTGCAATAGAGCAGCGGAACCTTGCCCTGTGAAGCTTCGTTGATCAGTTTCACCAGCTGCGGCAGTTTGGGGGAAACAAATTTCAGGGCCAGGCTGCGGGCTTCGTTCTCGCCGTAGAGATGATAGATTGTGCCTAACTGGTGATGCTCGCTGTCGCTGAAAAGCGGAATATTAACAGAGCCTGGAATCGATGATTCGGCATGCTCGCCGGGAGAACGAACATCAACAAAAAGCAAGTCTTTACGGTTAAGCGCTTCCTGGATGTCGATTTCCAAAGCTCCCTAAAACCTCACCTTCACTTTTAACATTTTATTTTATTATAGCGGATAGGCGGTAAGCTGTAAAAACTTTAAACTTAAAAAGGTAAAAGCCCGCCTGAAAGAGAAGTAAACTTTGAGTCGCTTAATAATTTTCAGGTTGCTTCTCAAGGTTTGGCGGCTATGTTATAATACCGCTCAGGAGGAATTGATATGTCTGCTGATTGTATTTTTTGCAAGATCATTAGCCGGGAGCTTGATGCTGACGTGGTCTACTCTGATGACCAGGTTGTTGCTTTTAAAGATATTAACCCGGCAGCTCCTGTTCACATTCTGATCGTGCCGCGCAAGCATATCCCGAGTCTGCTCGATATGGAAAAAGAAGATGAGGCGCTGATTGGTCACATGCACTCGGTGGCCAATGAAATGGCCCGTGCTTTTAAGGTCGATAAAAAGGGTTACCGCATTGTTATCAACTGCGGTTCCGATGCAGGCCAGCTTGTTTTTCACCTTCACCTCCACCTCCTGGGAGGCAGACCTTTGCTGCAAACCATCGCCAAGGGTAAGGAAGTATAGTCTTGTTCATGCTCCATACCCGGGCAACGGGTTTCTGGAGAGGGGGGAAGAAGTATGGCAGAAGTTAAAATTGGAAAAAATGAGACCCTGGATAAGGCGCTTAAGCGATTTAAAAAACAATGTGCCCGTTCGGGGATTTTATCTGATGCACGCCGTCGCGAGCATTACGAAAAACCGAGTGTGCGCCGTAAGAAAAAATCTGAAGCTGCGCGTAAAAGACGCCGTTAGCACTTGGCGGGGGTGTTCTTTTAATGTCTGAAGAGATGCTGGCTGAAAGGCTGATTGCCGATCAGAACGAAGCAACCAAAGCGAAAGATCGTTTCAGGCTCACTGTGATCCGCATGCTGCGGTCTGAACTGCAGAATGGCGCTATCGCCAAAAGAGAGGCGCTGGATGCCGATGAAGAGCTGGCTATTTTAACCCGTGAAGTGAAAAGAAGACAGGAATCCTTAGGCGATTATGAGCGTTCCGGTCGCCAGGATTTATTGGATGATCTGATAAAGGAAATAGAAATCCTGCGCCGGTATTTACCGGAGCAGCTTTCGGAAGCTGAGCTGGAGACAATTGTCAGTGAGGCGATCACTGAATCTGGTGCCCAATCCCTTAAAGAAATGGGCAAAGTAATGGGCCTGTTAATGCCCCGGGTTAAGGGCAGGGCTGATGGCGGCCTGGTCCGACGATTGGTTGAACAACAGCTACAATAACTTAAAGCCCGGCCCACAAGGCTGGGCTTTAAAACAGGGGGACTGCCGATTGCCCGCATCGATTAGAAAGCTAATCTGGTATTTGTGTCTACTGGCTGGACTGGCCTTATTGATCCCCGCAGCCGGGGATGCTGCAGGTGAAAATACTGTTGCTGTGATCAGTATTAACGGCACCATTGATCCCGGAACCAGAAGCCACGTGGCTTATGCGCTCGATCAGGCTCGCAAGATGGACGCCGCAGCAGTGATTCTTGAGCTTGACACCCCGGGCGGCTATATTAACGCTGCCGAGGGGATCCGCCGGTTGATGGATGATTATCCGCGGCCGATCTATGCCTATGTCAACACCAACGCCATCTCTGCCGGCGCTTACCTGGCCCTGGCCGCCGACGCCATTTACATGGCTCCTGGCAGCATCATTGGCGCGGCTGAGCCTCGCTACTTGGGCCTGGGCGCTGTTGATGAAAAGGAGCTTTCTTTTTGGGAGAAAGAGATGTCGGCGATGGCTGAGCGGCGCGGCAGAGACCCGCAGGTGGCTTCAGCGATGGTCCGCAAAGATCTGGCGGTAGAAGGTTTGGTCGAAGCCGGAATACTGCTTACCCTCACGGCGGGAGAAGCGTTTGAGGTAGGTTACAGCGAGGCAACGGTAGAAAACCGGGAAGAACTGCTGCAGCAGGTTAATCTTGCCGGAGCAAGTTGGGAGCTGGTGGAAAAAAGGGTTAGCGATACCCTGGTTGGCTGGACTACAAACCCGGTTATCGGCACTATTTTACTAATGATCGGGATTGTCGGTTTAATCATCGAAGTGATATCTTCAGGTTTTGGCATCGCCGGTATTTTAAGCCTGGCTGCTTTTGCCCTCTACTTTGGTGGCAATATCGCAGCCGGCATGGCCGAATACTGGGTGCTGATTCTTTTTGTTTTCGGCATCGCCCTGATGGTAGTGGAAGCTTTTATGCCCGGTTTTGGCGTTTTTGGGGTTTCGGGGTTAATCTCAACCATCATTGCCATTATCCTGGCTGCCGTATCGATTAAAACCGGGATGCTGATGCTGGTGATCTCGCTGGTCCTGGCTGTTGTTGTCTCCTACTTCGCACTCCGCTTTTTTGAAAAGCGCGGTGCCTTGCGCCATATCATACTCTCCGAGGAGGAACGGGCTGATCTCGGTTACGTGGCCCCACCGGATCAGAAAAATTTACTTGGTCGGCAGGGAGTGGCTGTAACAGCTCTGCGCCCTTCGGGAACAGCTTTGATTGGTAACCACCGGGTAGATGTGGTCAGTGAAGGCTCCTTTATTTCACAGGGCACGACGCTGATTGTTGAGCGAGTCGAGGGAGTACGCGTTATTGTTCGCCAGATTGAACCTGATCAGGATTAAATAATCTATCTTAGGAGGTTTTAAAATGCCTGAACTGATTACTTTATTGATTTTTGTCGGTCTCATCATTCTGGTGCTGGCCGTGATTTTAAGTTTTGTGCCGATCGGCCTCTGGATCTCCGCTCTGGCAGCACGCGTGCCGGTCGGTATTTTCGCCTTGATCGGTATGCGTTTGCGTCGCGTACAGCCGGTAAAAATTGTTGTTCCCCTGATCAAGGCCACCAAGGCTGGTCTCGATCTAAGCGCGAACAAGCTTGAAGGTCACTTTCTGGCCGGCGGTAACGTAGATCGGGTGGTAAATGCTCTGATTGCCGCCCAGCGGGCTGAAATACCACTGCAATTTGAGCGGGCGGCAGCTATTGATCTGGCTGGCCGCGATGTTTTGCAGGCGGTGCAGATGAGCGTTAACCCGAAAGTTATTGAAACTCCGGTGGTAGCAGCAGTGGCCAAGGACGGAATTGAGGTGAAAGCCCGGGCAAAAGTAACGGTGCGGGCTAACATCGACCGCCTGGTCGGGGGTGCCGGCGAAGAAACAATCATCGCCCGGGTTGGTGAAGGGATCGTTACCACCATTGGCTCTTCAGATAACCATAAGCTGGTGCTTGAGAACCCCGATAAAATATCAAACACGGTATTGAACAAAGGACTTGATTCGGGAACTGCTTACGAGATCCTCTCCATTGACGTTGCTGATGTTGATATCGGTAAAAACATCGGAGCCCAGCTGCAGACTGACCAGGCCGAAGCAGACAAGCGCATTGCCCAGGCCAAAGCGGAAGAGCGGCGGGCGATGGCGGTGGCGCGTGAACAGGAAATGATCGCTGCTGTCCAGGAAATGAGGGCTAAGGTGGTCGAAGCGGAAGCCGAGATCCCGCGTGCCATATCACAGGCCCTGCGCGACGGCAACCTGGGCGTAATGGATTATTACCAGCTTAAAAACGTAATGGCTGATACCGACATGAGGCGCAGCATTAGCAAGCTAGGCCAACAGGATCAGCCTGAGGATCCGCACAAGTAAACGGAGGCTTTTTATATGGATGGCTTTATAACCCTGATTATCCTGGTAATTGTATTTAACCTGTTGAGCGCTGTGATGCGGGCGATAAAGGGCGGAAACGCTCAAAACCGCAGCCGGCAGCCGGTTGAAAAGTTACCACCTGCCTTCGATGCCAACCAGATTTTCCCCTTTGCTGTAAAAAGGGAGTTCGGTGATCCGGAAGAGCAGGAATACGAAACTGAACCTGAAGCAGAATCAACTTTTGAGGATGAGCATTTCGCTGAATATGGCGAATACGACGGGGAACCGGAAGATCTTCAGGAACAGACGGTTGCCCGTTTGCCGGAACCGATTGTTCATGCAGTTAGAACAAAATCTGCTGAAGCTTCTGTCACTCCCGGAATCAGAACAGTTTTAACTGAAGAAGACGCTTTCCTGGCGGCCTTTATTTTGCACGAAATTCTTGATACACCGCCCGTCCTGCGTCGCAGGGGAAGGCGATAACTATCCGGAAGGGAGTAATTTACTGATTGAGCATTGAAAAAACAAGCCGTGTTGTAATGCTGAGCGGCGGTGATGAATCGGTTCAGCTGCTTGGCAAGCATGACCGGCATTTTAGCCTGGTGGAAGATATATTTGCAGTGCGCCTGATCCCGAAAGGGCATGAGCTGGTGATTGAAGGTCCGTCCGGCGACGTAGACGCAGTCTACCACTTGTTTCAGGAGCTGCTTTCGCACATCCGAAAAGGGCATCTTTTAACGGACCGCGAATTTGAGTACGCCCTGAAGCTGGCCGGCCAGGGAGAAGGAGCGATGATTCGCACCATCTTCAGCGACCTGGTATTGGTCACACCGCGGGGCAAGCAGATCAGGCCAAAAACGATTGGCCAGAAACGCTATCTTGAAGCGATGCGCCGCCACGACCTTGTGCTGTCAATCGGTCCGGCCGGAACGGGCAAAACCTACCTGGCCCTGGCGATGGCGGTTGATGCCCTGAAAACCAAGCAGGTGCAGCGGTTGATTTTAACCCGTCCAGCTGTTGAAGCGGGTGAGCATCTGGGGTTTTTACCCGGAGATTTTCAGGAGAAAGTTGATCCCTACTTGAGGCCGATCTACGATGGGCTTTATGACTTGCTGGGGGTTGAAACTTTTGTGAAATACAGGGAAAGGGGCACGATCGAAATTGCCCCGCTGGCCTACATGCGTGGGCGTACTCTGGATGATTCATTTATTATTCTCGACGAGGGGCAAAATGCCACTTCGGAGCAGATGAAGATGTTTTTAACCCGTCTTGGGTTTGGTTCCAAGGCTGTTATCACCGGAGATATCACCCAGATCGACCTGCCCCGGGGCCGCTATTCCGGCCTGGAGGAAGCCCCGCGTATTCTTTCCGGTATCGAGGGCATTGCCCTGGTTTACCTGACTGAAAAAGATGTGGTGCGCCATCCTCTGGTCCAGAGTATCATCAAGGCCTACGAAGCCTACGAGGCATCGCGTGGAAGGGATAGAAATGAAAAAGAAGATAATTCCCGCTGATCTTTTTAACCGATCGATTGCCTTTAAGGATAACCGGCGCCTGCAAAAACTGGTATTAGTTGTTGCCCTCTTTCTGGCGATCTACTTGATCCTGATTATCTTCAGCATGCCAGCCCGTTTTGATTTATCAATTGGCCGTCCCAGCTCGCGGACAATCTTTGCTCCCCGAGACGTAATCGACGAGTACACAACAAACCAGTTGCGTGAGCAGGCCGCCCAGATGGTACCGGAGGTCTATGACTATGATCCGCTCATCCTTGAGCGGGCGCTAAGTGAACTGACCAGATTTTTTGACACAGCGATTGAAATCCAGGCCAACGAAGAGCTCGAAAGGCCCGACCAGCTTGAATCGTTGCAGTTGCTGATTCCTGAAGTAATGCCTCTATCGACTATCTCCGCCCTGCTGACTGACGGCGCAACAATTCGCGATCTACAGGGCAGGCTTAATACTTCGGTCAGCGAAATATTTGAAAATGGCATTAAGGAAGACGAAGAAGATTTGATTCGCCGCCGTCTCAACCAGGAGGTTGCCCTCTATCCCTTCAGCGCAGATCTGAAGCGGATTGCAGAAGTAGTCATTAAGCCGCTTGTGGAACAAAATATGACACTCAATACCCAGGTGACGGAAGATAACCGCGAACAGGCCCGTCGCCAGATTGAACCGACCATTATTTTACGCGGTACCCTGATCGTCAGCGAGGGTGAGCCGGTTACGGAGCAGCAGATCTTGCTGTTGGAAGATTTAGGTTTAATCCGCGGGCAGCAGGCTGACTATGCCGGATATATCGGTCTTTTTCTGCTGTTGGTCATTTTCTTTATCGTAGTTGCCATTTATCTGTCGATCTTTGTGCCGGAGGTTTACAGAAACCCCAGCCTGATGCTCTTGATGGGTTTGATCTTCATTATTACCCTGCTATTGGCGGTGGCCACCACCTTTTTTTCCGGCTACCTGATTCCGGTCGCTACCGGGGCCATCTTGATTACCGTATTTTTTGGTTACAAGCTGGCTCTGATCATCAATATGGTATTAGCCCTGATGGTTGGTTTGATTACCGGCGGTGATTATACCTTTGTGCTGATTGCCTTGCTTGGCGGTTTAATTTCGATTTATGCCGTTACCAGGCTCAGCCAGCGCAGCGACCTGGCCCGGGCCGGTTTTTATGTGGCGCTGGTCAATGCAGCGCTAATTGTTTCAAGCTTTCTTTTTTCCGGCAATGTAAGTTTGGAAATAGACTCTTTGCGCAGCGTTGGTTATGACCTGGTAGCCGGCATCGGCAACGGTATTTTTTCCTCCGTGGTGGCGATTGGGCTGCTGCCTTTTCTGGAGAGTCTTTTTAACGTTACCACCGCTATTACCCTGCTTGAGCTTTCTAACCCGAACCATCCCCTGTTACGGGAGATGTTGATGAAGGCCCCTGGAACCTATTATCATAGTATGATGGTTTCTAATCTGGCTGAGACAGCGGCGGAGCGGGTTAACGCCAATTCCCTTTTAGCCAGGGTTGGAGCCTACTATCATGATATCGGCAAGCTGAAGCGGCCGTTTTTCTTCTCAGAAAACCAGCTGTCGGGCGAGAATCCTCATGCCAAGCTTTCACCAAACTTAAGCGCCTTGATTATCGGCAGCCACCCCAAGGACGGAATTGAACTGGGCCGTAAATACCGTCTGCCCGAAGCAATCTTAGATATTGATCTGCAGCATCACGGAACTAGCATGATCTCCTTTTTCTACTTGCAGGCTTTGGAAAACAGCGAGCGCAATGATGTAGTGGCGGAAAACTTCCGCTACGATGGGCCTAAGCCACAATCGAAGGAAGCAGCGATTATCATGTTGGCCGATTCGATTGAGGCCGGGGTGCGTTCGCTTTCCGATACGACCGGCAATAAGGTGGAGCAGATGATCAGGAAGATGATCCGGGAGAAAATCGAGGACGGGCAGCTCGATCAGTGCGACCTGACCTTAAATGATATTGAAAAGATTATCCAGGCTTTTATCTACATTATGTCCGGCATCTACCACTCCAGGATCGAATACCCGGAAATAGATTTGCGAGCGGAGATTGAAAGGAGCAGAGCAGCCAAGTGACAGTCAGGGTAGAAATGTTGCATGGAAAAGAATT